>CBINJX010000634.1:0-3993 GCA_966251085.1 uncultured Verrucomicrobiales bacterium | reverse complement strand
GTGAGCTGAGATCGCGACTGGAGTTGGAATCTTTCCAGTTGTTGGAAAGAATCATGACGGCGTCTCCTATCACTGCGGACGGCTGACGGTTGTTTCCCGTATTGTAGTCCCCTTGGATATAAATAGGATTGTCGCTGACGACGGTTAGCCCTCCATTGGGAAGGGTGCTGCCGTTCTTCAGGCGCACTCCTCGATTGGCGCCATTCTGGTTCTGATTAGCGCTGGTATCCGATATGTAAATGACCCCGTTCCACCCGGGGACCTGGGTTGCCTTGATCTGGGCAATATCCACGGTGACTAGGCGAACGGTGCTGTTCTCCCGGTTGTCCTGAATCGTTTGTCCAGTAGTGATTGCCGGGCGTATAGCATCATTGAGCTTTTTGTCCGCTTGTGATGGTGAGCTGGATGTCACTGGCTTGCCGGCCGTGTTTAGGATGGTGACCTTGTTGCTGCCATCGACCAGGACTCTAACGGAGGCGGTATTGTAAAAGCGGGGATTGCTGCCCGACTGATCGGTGAGGGGGTCGTTGGCTGGATCAACAGGGCGCTCGAGAAGTTCCCGATATCCGTCGTTGTCCTGATTTGAGTCGGTAGGGTCAAACTGCGAGGGGGTGATGCCAAACGGGTCTTTGCGCGTGTCCGCAACCCACGGCATATCCGGAGCAAACGTGGGTGGTGCGCCTTCCGGACCCGATCGGCCACGCCATTTCCAGTCTGCAGGCATATACTCCTGGAAATAGTCATCCACGGAGGTCACTCGGTCGAGAAACTCCAGGAGATTGCCGCCATCCGGACTGATGTAGAGTGCACCGTTGCCGTGCACTGGCCCTCGTACCCGAAACTCCGGTCCCGGATGCAACTCGAGTGCGGGACGGTCGGCTGCGAGGTATGCAATGGCGTATTTCCATGGCGATTCCATCAGCTTCGCGAAAACGCGGCGGGCCTTTACTGTGATATCCGGTCCACCAAGTGCGGAGACTGTGATATCCGCCTGTGCTAGATAGTGATAGCTTAGGTCGTCCGCTCCTCCCTCGGCTTTTACAGCGGCGGGAGGGGTGGTTCGATCCGAACTTCCTGTCAGCGGCTCTCCATCTTCATCGAGTGCATGGACTCGGAAGTTGGTGACGGTAAACCGTTCAGCGTCCGGAAGCAGGTTCGAGGGCGGTGGGGTGATATTCTCAAAGCTGGCTGTCGGGAGTGCGATGTTACGCTGTGTCTGGCAGGTGCTTCGCCATTGTGCAAATGCCCACTCCAGATAAGCGTCGCCGATCGCGATTGCCTCGTTCCGCACTCGGGTTCTGTGCGCATTACGCGAGGTCTGCATGGTGGTGATTACAGAGACTCCGACTACTGTTGAGACGATGGCGACTGCCATCATGAGCACCAGGAGAGTATGGCCCGATTGTCTGCCGGATTTCATGGCATCGTCTTTAGATTTCATTGTCGGCTTGTTAGCTGATAACGGAACGGAACATTGAAACTCAGCCGAAGATCGACCGCCTTGTATCCGCGTTGGCTGATGCGTGTATCGCGGACGAGTGCGTCGAATTTGATGAAGCGGTTATTCCCGCCGGGGACGCTGAACGGCTTGGTATCTACAAGGTTGCGGGCTACCACGGAGTATGTCGTGGAGGGAAAGGTTTCATAGTAACGCAGCTCTCCGCCGCTGACGACCAACGCGGCTCTCCGGGTGAAATAGGCGGGGTATACCGGTACTCCCTGGCTGCAGGTGATACTCACGCCGAGGTTGCTGTCGAGGCGAACGTTGTGAACGGTCGATGCGGAGCCGCCACCTCCGTATCCAAGTACCTCCCGGACGTCCTTCTCGATCTGAAAGGCGGGGACGATCAGCCGCAATCCGTTTGATTCCCTGACGATTCGGTTCCACTGGTCTGTTCGCTCCTTACCTTTTTCGCTGCCTTTGTCCGCTTCTCGGAATACCCGGATCGTCGGAGCGTTGGCATTGGCGTTGTTAAAAACCCTGTACGGTCCCGCAACAACAACTTGATAGGAGACGCCTTCAGCCGGGCCGTTGCCTGGGAGAGTATTAAAATTGGCATCGATGAGGCGCGGGACCGATGCGGATTCCCTGATCTCCTCGATGACGCGATTGATTGATTTCCTCGCTTGTTGGTGAGCAAGGTTGATGGCGCTGTTCTTGGCGCTGCTTACGCCAATGGCATGCATCGCAGTCAAAAGAATCGCACCTGTAACGGCAACAATGCCGACGGTGAGCAACACCTCGACAATGGTGGCGCCTCCGCTCCGGGATTTGGTATTCATGGGGAATCGGATGTGCGAAGGGTGCCCATCTGCACCTGATGGTCTCGGCCGCGGAACTGGAAGTTTACCTGCACACGGATTGCCCGCGCGTTGTAGTTATGTGCATCAGTAACCGAGGTGGAAATTCGGGCCGTGACGAGCGGGGTGTTTGACGTGGGTTCAATATAAAGGGGGATTTCCTGAACAACAGGACCGCCGCGGGCGCTATCGACAACCAGTTCCGGGGGGATCTGTGGACCTCCCAACGAGGCAGGTTGCTGGGGGTTGAATGGGCCGATGTTTTGCAGACGATCGAGTTGGTCGCGTGCCATCGTCTCCGCCAGCGTATAAAGGCGCGCTGTCATGGCCTGGCGATTCGCGCTCTCGAGTGCTGCGAATGCAGAGGCTGTGAGCAACGCAAGAATTGCTAGGCTGATCATTGCTTCTACCAACGTCAGGCCTGACTGGGTGTGAGAACGTGCCATGGCGGAGTGGTACGCATGTATAGCAGCTATGATGCCCCTATGGCTGGCATGCAGGTGGGGATAGCCTATTGTCTGTCTCGCGTTTGATGCCTAAGTGCGCATAGATGTCTGCTGAACAGCAGGTTAGAGGGCGGGAAATACGGCTTCAGGCGTTCAAAGATTTGTTAATGATTGTTGTGCGCCGTCCTCCTGTTTTGTTGTTGATGAGAGCACATCTCATTTCTGATTGCCGCGGAGATGTGTGGCGTTAGCCGAATGAACCTGGTGCACAAAAAAAAGGGCGGCGCCTCTTGCAAGGCGCCGCCCTGATTCTACGACTGGAAGTAAGTTCCCAGCTTATGCCTGTTGATAAACCTCCAAGCCCTTCTCGGCGAATTCGCGGCTCTTTTCCGCCATTCCTTCGGCGAGCGCGGCATCTTCCGTGATGCCCTTTTCAGCGGCGAACTTGCGTACGTCTTCCGTGATCTTCATCGAGCAGAAATGAGGTCCGCACATGGAGCAGAAGTGCGCGGACTTGGCGCCTTCGCTCGGGAGTGTCTCATCGTGGAACTCGCGCGCAGTTTCAGGATCAAGGGACAGGTTGAACTGGTCTTCCCAACGGAACTCGAATCGCGCCTTAGAGAGCGCGTTGTCGCGGTATTGTGCTCCGGGATGCCCCTTGGCGAGATCCGCAGCGTGGGCTGCAATCTTATAGGTGATGACACCGTCCTTTACGTCCTTCTTGTTCGGAAGGCCAAGGTGCTCCTTTGGCGTCACGTAGCAGAGCATTGCGCATCCGTACCATCCAATCATCGCGGCTCCGATGCCGGAGGTGATGTGATCGTATCCGGGGGCAATATCCGTGGTGAGCGGTCCGAGCGTGTAGAATGGAGCTTCATGACACCATTCGAGCTGCTTCTGCATATTCTCGTGGATGAGATGCATCGGCACATGGCCTGGCCCTTCGTTCATGACCTGTACGCCGTGTGCCCACGCGCGCGTAGTCAACTCGCCCTGTACGTAAAGTTCGCCGAACTGCGCCTCGTCGTTTGCATCCGCGATGGAGCCCGGACGGAGACCGTCGCCGATCGAGAAGGAGACATCGTAAGCCGCCATGATCTCGCAGATGTCATCCCAATGTGTATAGAGGAAGTTCTCCTTGTGATGTGCGAGGCACCACTTGGCCATGATCGAGCCACCGCGGGAGACGATACCGGTCATGCGAAGGGCTGTCATTGGGATGTACCGCAGCAGGACGCCGGCATGG
>CBINJX010000633.1:0-4003 GCA_966251085.1 uncultured Verrucomicrobiales bacterium | reverse complement strand
GCGCCAACGTCGAAGCGATGGTCGAAGCCGGCCGCGTCGCCACCGAAGGCGCCCATATCCAGCTGCTTCTGCTGTTCACGGAGTTCGCTCAGGGCGCGCAGCAACTCCCGGTTCTGTGCTGTCAGTTCGTCGAGTGGGGAAAGGGAGGCTTCGTGCGGGATACTTCCGAGTAGCTTCTCGAAATCCGCAGGGGTGACACTCTTCCCAGCGGGGAGTTGCTTGAGCAGGGTAACGGTGGTGCCGGTAGGCCCTGTCTCGAAATCGATCCGATCCATCAGGTGCCTGGCCCCGATGATCCCGGTCCCCAGTCCAGTCTCCGATCGGAAGGTTCCATCCAGTATTGAAGAAAGCTCGGGAATGCCTGTGCCTTGGTCACGGACGATCACCACAAGGAATTGAGCGTTTCGTTTATCGGATGAATCACCCGGATTGCTCACCAGGAACTCCGCCGTGCCTGATCCCGCGTGCCGATAAGCGTTTCTCGCGATCTCCGATACCGCAGTGGCGATACGGACCTGCTCCAGGTGATCAAATGAAAGTGCAGCGCTGAGTTGTTTCGCCCGGTTCCGGCAGAGCACCACATCCTGCTCCTGCAGGAGCGGCATGCTCATCAACCGCATGGGCGCATCGATGTGGGGTGAAGTCATGAACGTGGAATGTAACGGGCTACCACTACGGTAGCGTCATCGCGGCCCCGGTTGAGGTCACGATACAGAACCCCTGCGATCAGGCTCGGATGACGGCCGGCAAGTCCGGGATAATCATCCAGATTCCATTGCGCGGCGAGGCCATCGCTGTGCATGACCAGAAGCGTCTCCTCCGACCATGGCTGAGTGTAACACTGAACCTTTCGCATGCTTGCGCCCAAGGTTCCATTGTCGGAGACCAAGTTTTTCATTTTTCCCGGGGCCACGAGGCGCATCGAGATATTGCCAACGCCGGCATTGATTAGCTGCCACGATGCCGCTCGCAGTTCGACAATTGCTGCCGCGGCTCCCCGGGTTTTCATGAGTGCCTGATGAGTAAGCTCCAGAGTGTCCGTAATACTCACCTTCGGATTTCCTCGGAACACTGCAATCGCTTCACGCGAAGCTTCTTCCGCAAAAACGCCGTGGCCGAGTCCATCCGCCACCATCACCCGGAGAGCGCCGGGTGACTCGATCAGCCCCCATGCATCGCCGGATACGATTTCGCCCCGCATCGGCAGGCAGATTGCCCCGACGTCAAACTGCCCCGAATCGCGCGGTGGCCCCAGCGTACACAGGCGCGCCCAGATCGCAGTCCCTCGCCCGGCGAGTGAGTGAATCTCGAATTGATCAGACAATCGCTGGATCGCCCCCATTCCCATGCCGGCCGTGCCGATAGTGGAGTAGCCATCACGCATGCACTCCGGAATGTTCCGCATGCCTGGCCCCTTGTCCAATGCAAGGAGATCGATGCTCGAGTACTTAGGGTGGGGGATTTCGGAAATCAGCACCTCGCCCCCATTTCCATGGCGCACGATATTGCGCGCCATTTCCGTGGCGACAATGGATATCTTCCCGCAGAAAGTTTCGTCGGCACCGATTCGCGTGCAGAGTTCCGCAGCGCATCTCCGAGCTTCGCCAACCTGGCTTTCTTCCGTGACGGTGATTCGCCAGCTCCTGGTCATGCGGTGATTATTTCCACCGGGTAATCGTAACGTGTGTGCCCTCGCCGGGTGCTGAATTGATGTCGAATTCGTTCACGAGGCGCTTGGCTCCGCCGAGGCCGAGGCCCATTCCATTACCGGAGGTGTAACCATCGCGAAGCGCGAGCTGAATATCGGGAATACCGGGTCCCTTGTCGATGAAGTGAACCCGTAGCCCACGACGCACGCCCTCCAGCAGAACCTCCAGCACGACTTCGCCTCCTCCACCATAGATCAGGAGATTGCGCGCCAGTTCGCTCGCCGCGGTGACGATCTTCGTCTGGTCCACCAGCGAGAGTTTCATCTCCACTGCCAACCTGCGGACTGCCTGGCGGACTGTGACGATGTGAGGCTCCGCCGAGACGGGGATCGTCTCAGTTTTCTCGATCGGCATCGTCGAGGAACTCCATGTCGGAGTCGATGTAGTTGTGAAGCATTGCCATGCCTCGCTCCACGTCCAGTGCAGTATGGATTCCTCCCAGGTTGAGCCCGAGTTCCACGAGGGTGATCGCCACTGCCGGTTGCATGCCGACGACTACCGTCTCGGCGTCCAGTACACGGGCCATGGCAGAGATGTTGCCAAGCATTCGGCCGATGAAAGAATCGACAATATCCAGAGAGGAAATGTCGATGAGCACCCCCTTGGCGCCGACCTTCGTAATCTTATTGGTCAGGTCGTCCTGGAGAGTCATCGCCAGTTGGTCGTGCATGTCGACCTGAATAGTCACCAGGAGAAAATTCCCCATGGTGAGAATCGGGATGCGGTCCATTTCGGAAATCGTCTAATTTTATCAGAGCGCGGCACCCGTGCCGGTTTTCGTTACACGGGCCACGCCGAACCCGTTCCGCTTCAGGGCGGTGCGAAGCGCCTCAGCCATGGTGGCCTTGGTTGTCACTGCACCCAGATCAATCTGCAGGTGTACCATCGTCTGCGCGATCTGCGGGCGGATACCCGAGATAATGCAATCCGCTCCCATTAGGCGCGCGGCGGCGACAGTCTTGAGAAGATGTTGGGCGACGAGAGTATCGACGGTAGGAACGCCGGTGATATCGATGATTGCGATTTCTGAGCGGGTTTCCACAATCGTCTGCAGCAGCGTTTCCATCACGATACTGGTGCGTGCGCTATCGAGTGTGCCGATCAGGGGCAGCGCCACGATGCCTTCCCAGAGCTGTACGACCGGGGTGGAAAGCTCCAGCATCTCTTCCTGCTGACGCCGGATGACCTCTTCACGGGATTGCTGGTAAATCTCTGTGGTGTGCAGACCCAGTTTGTCGAGCAACTGGGTGGCGGTCCAGGTGTCATCCATCAGGGTCGGCGCATCGTTGCCATGCACAGCCCGCAGAGCCTCGAAAAGTGGTTGTTTGAAGGAGAAAACAAAAGTCGCTGTTTCCGATGGACTGAAACCTTGGCGACTGCGAAGTCGGGAAAGCTCATCGAGCATTTCGAGCACCGGCTTGAATTCCGCCCGATGAAGATCCGTTCCGTTGGTGCTCTGAATGGCATTTGCGAGCAGATCGAGGAAACGGGCGGATTGAGTGCGCAGCTCTGCTTCGCTAACCAGATCGGCGCGTAAAGTTTCCGCGGAGAGTTGCTTGCGGAGCCATTCCTGCAGGAGATCGTTGCGCTGACTCTGGAGTACGTTGGCGATTTTTGAAGCAGGCATATACGTTGGGATGGGTTTCTACGGATGCATTCAAAATCGCAAGTTCCATAAATAGAGGTTGGGTGAGGAAAGGGGGAAATGTGTCATTTTGAGGGCTGCCGGTGATTTTGGAGGTGTGGAGTGGTCCTCGGATGGTTAAATATCGAAAATGGTACCATCCACCGGGAGAGGAAACGGTGAGAGCCGATGCATGTGGTGAGATCAGGCGCTGATCGGCAGCGAATCGCATCAATAATCATCCCGGGTGACGCTTTTCCCTCATTCACCGACCACTCTCAGGAACCGACCGGCGCCGAGACTGAGACGGTTCGTGAACCGGCGAAAATGTTTCCTCTCCAGCCGCAGATCTTCCCCAGCTGGTCAGAACCGTTGCGTGTCCGAAGAGGACGCATGCGCCAATGAAAAGACCCGTTCCCCCGCTGACAGGAACCGGCTTCACTTTGATGAGCACCGTTTCTGGAATCAGAAGAGCTGCCTGGCAAAAAGGGAGAAACGGCGCTTCTGCGAGTAGAGATGTTTCCTCCCGGAGAAGAAGCGTTCCTCAAGTTGGGAGGAACGACTCATCAGGTGGAAGGAACGTTCCTTAAACCGGAAGGGTTGTTCCTTCCGGGGGAAGGATCATTGCTTCCATTGGATGGGTTGTTCCTTCTGCCGGAAGGAACGATCC
>CBINJX010000632.1:0-4003 GCA_966251085.1 uncultured Verrucomicrobiales bacterium | reverse complement strand
AGAATGGAAAGCCGGGCCTGATACCAGCCGTGATAATTGAAAGTCGGAGACATGATGACTTTGCCCTCCGGTGAAACCTCGCAGGTGAATCCCGGATGAGTGAACCCCGGAGTCGTGCAAAGGCGCTCCCATGTCGAAATCATGAGATTCTCCGCAGTGGTCATGCATCAAACCTATGCGGGAGCCACTGGAAGGGCAAGCCGGAGGCAAGTGCGCTCAGCTGGTATACCGAGACGCTTTTTGAGGGCGAGAATCCGCCCTTCCTGCTTTTACGAAACCCTACGAGAACCGGGTATTCTTCCCCGGCTCCATCTCGTAATTCAGCGTCAGCCGATCGGTTGTATTTGGCCGAATCACCTCCGCGACATACTTCATGTAGATCGCATCGTCCTCAGTCACCGCCAGCTTCTCCATCGACTCACAGTCGAGCGCCACAAAGAACGGCCACTCTGAATTCGGATCGATCGTCTTGCCACACTTCACCGAAAGCACCTCCGGGATCTTCAGCAACTGCATACGCGTGGTCATCATCATCTCCTCGAGCTTGGCCGGTGTGACCTCTGGCTGAAGCTTGAAAAGAGTAATATGGTGGACCATGGGGCAGAGCGTTCTACGGATTGGATCGTTCGGTGGCAAGAACTGGATGCAAGCGGAATTTGCATCTCCTTCCAGACTGTAATGCAAAGCACGATGCGTGCGCTTCGTGAAAGTGAATATTTAAGAGCAACCAACGAGCGGGGCACGTGAGCTCACCCGGGAGGGCAGGCGCAAGTCAGTGCTCCACGCCACTCCCGCCACGCTTACACGTTCCGAGGCTTCGACTGATTACTGATCACTGACTCACTGATTACTTTCTCCTCCTCCCATTCACTCCACTCATCGAATGCTTTCTCCTCAAAAACAAACAGGGCGGTTCGCCCCGTCTGGCGAACCGCCCTGTGTTGATTAGTGAATGACTCCCGGCGCTAGCTCTTCCAGTCCAGCGCGCCCTTCTTGATGGCGTAAACGTAGCCAACAGTCAGGATCGTCACGAAGCTCAGCATGCTCCAGAAAATCGTCGTGCCGTGGGTCACGATGAACTCGCGATAGACGACCGCCCATGGATACATGAAGACGATCTCGATATCGAAGAGGATGAAGAGCATTGCCACGAGATAGAACTTCAC
Organism: uncultured Verrucomicrobiales bacterium; assembly: GCA_966251085.1. Classification (GTDB taxonomy): domain Bacteria; phylum Verrucomicrobiota; class Verrucomicrobiia; order Chthoniobacterales; family Chthoniobacteraceae; genus CBINJX01. Next base: position 2,837 of record CBINJX010000632.1, on the reverse strand, counting down.
GCTGAAGCGAGGCTGCGGGCCGCCCTCAGGCAGCATGCCGCACTCGTATGCGCTGTCTTTCGTGGGATTGCGGCGGCCTGCTTTACCGAGCAGCGAGCTGACAACCAGCGCGCCGACGGCAAAACCAATTGCCACCAGGACCTGAAGAAGAATTGGCAGGTAGTTGGAAACCATGAAACCGGGAGCAGCTAAAGTGACTGATTACGCTGCCGCTGCCGGAGCCTGAGGCGCTGCCGGCGGAGTCGTCTGCAGCGTGGCGAGCTGCTTCGGGATGCCCTTATACTTCTTGCCGTCTTTCTTCACCATTCCACGAGCCACCAGATTCTGAAGCTTCTCATACGCGCGCAGACGGAGCATCTCTTCGCCACCGCTCGCCGCATTGCGATTCCGCAGATTCTCGTGGACAACGTCGAACAGTTCCTTGAACTCGTAGGAGCTGCGCGAAGAGAGCACAGCAGCGAGTTCCTCGGTCACGAGATCGGGAAGTCGACGGGAGAATGCGGTTTTCTTCGGGATAGGCATAGGGGGCGGAAAGTAGCACACTTTTTCCTTTTCACGAGCGAATTTTCCGCTAGCTCGCGCCAAATTTCTGATGAAAAGGGTCTAAGGGAGATCCCCAGTGACCGCCTGAACAGGTGTATCAGCAGGCACTTCCGGTGCTTCTTCCTCCTCCGGCGCATCAGGTTGCGCCGGTTGAGCGGGCTGTACAGGCGGCAACCCTGGAGGGGTAAATCCTCCCGGCAACCCAGAGGCATCCGGCAATGCTTGTTTGATCGCCGGCAGCGCAGCAGCTGTAGCTCCGGCGACTACACCGATCAACGCCTGATTGAAAGTAAGCGTACCCGTAGATTCAATTAGCGTCCCGTTTTCCGTGGTGGTCTGGGAGTAGACACTTGGGGCGAGGTGACGACTCACAACTTCGGTCGTCGGGAGCTTCCCGGCGTCGATGTACTGTCCGCCCTCCGGGGTGAAGGCGAGTGACATTGCCAGGAATGGACGGGCGATGCCGTAGCCACGCTCAAAAACTCGCTTGGTATCGAGATAGCCAAAGGCCTCTGTGGGCGTTCTGACGGACTTGCTGGCGGCCTGGTATTCCTGTGTCTTTGCCAGTGGCGCCCCCTTTGCATTGAGGCGCTGGATTCCCGCATTAATGGCCCCTTCACTGAATCCGACAATCACGAAAGTATCCACGAGTGCCATCACGGGTGCGGGGAAAAGCCCCTGCGGCTGGCCGGCATAGAGGATGGCGTTGCCCTGCTCTTTGCGCACCCATCCGGCGGTATTCGCCTGGCCGGCAGTGAGGGCATCGAGGAAGTCGCGCGCACGGGTGGCGTCACGTACGTCAAGTCCAAGCAGGAAAGTCGGCTGTACGTCTGTCTGCGGCCAGTCAAGGACTACACTGACCTCCGGTCCGAAGATTTTACCAAAATCGGAGAACTTGAGGCCCTTTGCCGCGAGTCCGGCCTCCATAGTTGCCGCCCCGGGAACCAGCATCGCGAGCGGGGCCGCGGACTGCGCAGGTACGTCCATCGTCTCCGGCAGGGTGAAGGCGTAATACAGCAACGTCTCCGCCGTGCTGAGATCCAGCCCGCGCAGGCTCATGGGCTTGTTCTGCGGCACACTCGGATTGAGCACGAAGACAGAGTCGCGGATCTGCTCACCGTCGAACTTGAAAGCCGCGGAAACCGCCTTGGTTTTCCGGAGTTCCTCGAGTTGTTTCGGGTCAGGCTGCTGACCTGTCGCAGCGAGCAGAGGAGTCAATTTGTCGGCGAGTGTGTCAAGACGGGCGAAAAAGACCGCCTCAGCGTCGGCAGGATGTGGGGCGAGCGCCTCCTTGTAAAGGGGTGCGTCGGCAATCGTTTTCGCCGCTCCGGGTTTGGCATCGAGGCGATCGATCGTGCTTTTCAGCAGTTCCAGATCGTTGGAAACGAGATACCAGCCATTGCGAATGGTTTCGGCGACGGTGTTGGTACTATCCGAGTAGGTTTCGATCTCCGTTCCGGCGTGGGTAACGATATCCGCCTTGCCAGCTGGCCACTCGCGGCGAAGGGCTTCGCGCGGCTCGGAGAGAAGCTCGTTGAGAGCCGTACGATCCCCTGTGAATGAAAAACCGCCAACGAAACGCGGCGCCTGTCCTTCCAAGGAGGTCACCGCGATATACGCCTCCCGCGGCGCAACCCGCATGACCTGCTCGGTGTGGGCTTCCACGTCAGAGAGCCACGAAAGTTTGGCACGCGGACGCTCGAGAAAAGCCTGCACCTCCGGCTCCTTGCCGATCTGTGCCAGGGCCGTACGCGGCCAGCGAATCGCCGTCTGGCGGATATCCGGCAGATGCACGAAGACCAGCGTATCTTCAGGAGCCAGCGCTACGGCGCGGACACGCGAATTGTTTTGCTGCCGTTGGAGGAAGACAAACGCCGCTGCTCCAAGAACCAGCAGAAGCACCACGACCGGGAGAACTTTCTTCATAAATAACGGGGTGAATGTGCGCGGAATCTGACAGGACCGCCAGGGATGTCCAGCAGACGACGTTCTTGCAGCCGACTGAAGGAAAGGCATTTTTGGCCGCAGAAAGGCACAAAGGACGCGAAAATAACAGGCAGAGGAGCAACTAACGAGCGGGACGCGTGAAGGTGGTGAAGAAAGTGCTCAGTGCTCAGCTCGACTTTGGCCAATTTCGGGCGCGCTCCACGCAGGGATGACCGGGAGAAGCGGGCATTTTCTGCATGTCCATCCATGGACACGATGTGAAGAAAATGGAGAGCGTCCGGATTGGGCATCTGCCTTGTACCTCGAAGAGGTTCCGTCCCAGAGCCCAGGGTTGCGAAGCTACCCTG
>CBINJX010000631.1:0-4009 GCA_966251085.1 uncultured Verrucomicrobiales bacterium | reverse complement strand
CCCGCATGATGACTACCCTGCTGACTGCGGTCGCGGGTGTCAGTCTGCTGGTGGGTGGCATCGGAATCATGAACATCATGCTCGTCTCCGTGACGGAGCGTACGCGTGAAATCGGGATCCGCCTGGCAATCGGCGCCCGTGCACGAGAAGTCCTGCTGCAGTTCCTCGTGGAAGCCGTGACGCTCTCCTGCGTCGGTGGCGTCGTTGGCATTGCCCTCGCGCTTGCCCTTTGCCTCGGGCTGGCTCAGCTCATCCAAGTGCCGTTCATGTTCGATCCCCGGATCAACGTCATTGCATTTTTGTTCGCCGCCGCCGTGGGAATTCTCTTCGGATTCACTCCGGCCCGACGCGCGGCGCGTCTCGATCCTATCGATGCGCTCCGGCATGAGTAAGGTCTGCACATGAGAGTCCTTATCATCGAAGACGATCCGGCGCTTGCTCGCAGCCTCGCCCTGACTCTGCGGGAGGAGAACTATGCGGTGGACACTGCGGCGGATGGAGCTGAGGGACTCTTCAAGGCACAGCATGATGCCTATGACGCGATCGTGTTGGATGTCATGCTGCCGCAACTCGACGGCTGGGAAGTGCTTGCCCGTTTGCGTCGCGATGATATCCGCACCCCCGTACTCATGCTCACGGCGCGGGATACCGTGCCGGATCGGGTAAAGGGGCTGGACTATGGGGCGGACGATTATCTGACTAAACCTTTCGACATTGAGGAACTGCTCGCGAGGCTTCGCGCCCTGATCCGGCGCGCAGCGGGGCAGGCGCATCCTGTCATCCAGATCGGCTCCGTCCTCGTCGATACCGCCGCGCAACGGGTGACGGTCTCGGGAGAGCCGATTGCCCTGACCGCGAGAGAATACGCGCTGCTCGAATACCTTGCCCTGCACCGGGGCGAAGTCGTGAGCCGGACCACGCTCTACGAGCATCTGTTTGACGAGGACGACAGCTCCCTCTCCAATCTGCTCGACGTGCACGTTTCCAATCTCCGCAAAAAGCTCGGTTCCGAGATCATCACCACACGGAGAGGACTCGGCTACTGCATCGAATGACCTCGACCTTTCATTCGATTCGCTGGCGGCTGCAGCTCTGGCATGGCGTCATCCTCCTGGCGGCGGTCGCTGCGGTCTGCGTGACGGTGTATCGTCTGGCTTGGGACGATCAGCTCCGGAGGATCGACAAGGATCTCATCCAGAAAGAGCGGACTCTCATTCATGCTCTGATGCGATCTGGCGAGCCCATGGGGGCAGGGGGGAAGGAGCAGCCGTTGCGTTCCCCACGCGAACTGACTGAACGTCTCCACCAAGGCGTCACGTTGCCGCTCGCAATTGCGTCCCTTTTCCAAGGCCTGGAGCCTGGATATGCCTATTTCAGTTTCCGAGGTCGCGACGGACAGATTCTATTTCAATCTCCCAATGCCCCGGCGAATCTGAATCTGCTGCCTGCGCCAGCTACGGAGGCTGTCGAGGATGTGCGAACCATGGATCATCGCCGAGAGGTGAGCCGCAGTTTCTCACACGGGCTGCGCAGCCTTATCGGGCGGGACATCACGCCCGAGTTGGAAGAAATGCGGCGCTTTGCAATTTCTCTGACAGTAGCGGGGCTTGGCGTCTGGGCGCTAGGATTGCTAGGGGGCTGGTGGCTGGCCGGGCGCGCGATTCGCCCGATCGAGTCGATCAGCCGTACTGCCGCACGAATTGCCGAAGGCAACCTGCGGGAACGCATCGACACTACCGGGACAGCCAGCGAGTTCGATCAGCTCAGCCGTGTGCTGAACCAAACCTTCGAGCGGCTCCATGCGGCATTCGAGAGACAAAAGCAATTTACCGCCGACGCCGCCCACGAGCTTCGCACCCCCATTACGATCATCCTCTCCGAGACTCAGCGCATCCTGAAGCGCGAGCGTTCGCCGGAAGAATATCGGGAGGTCATCGATACGTGCGCACAGAGTGCCGGGCGAATGCGCCACCTCATCGAAGACCTGCTCCTACTTGCACGCCAGGAATCCGCAGGTGCGGGGATGTCACGGGAAGAATGTGACATCGCCGATATCCTCCGCGAGGTCACTCAGCATCTCGCTCCACTGGCTGCGGAGAAGGAGGTTCATCTCCACACCGATCTCTGCCCGGCACGCTGCCGTGCCGATGTTGTCTCGTTAGGCATTGTGGCAAACAACCTGGTAGCGAATGCCATTCAACACAACCGGGCAGGCGGGAATGTTCATGTCAGCAGCGGTCGCGAAGGTGAGCACGTCGTCTTTAGCATCCGCGACGATGGTCCCGGCATTTCCGAAGAAGATTTGCCACATATCTTCGAGCGCTTTTATCGGGCGGACAAAGCGCGGACGTCTCACACCTCCGGCCACACCGGACTCGGTTTGGCAATCGTTCAGAGTATCGTAAAAGCGCACGGTGGCACCGTGCGTGCCCGAAGTGCGCCCGGCAAAGGGGCGACCTTCGAGGTCGCTTTACCGATCTGAGCAGGCTGAACGGTTTATCGTTCGAGCGCCGCTGTTTCTGAGGCTCTTTCTGGAAACGGTTGGGGGCGAATGAGAACTGCGAGGTGGTTCTGATGCGGTCCGGTGAATGCGTGTCGGTTCGGGGGCGATCGCAATGGACGGGCAATCCACGGTTCACTGCAGTGGATCACGAGTCATGCCGTCGCGACAAATGATTGTCCGGTGGCGAGAACTCGTTTCGCTCTCGCGGTAAATTGTTGGCCTCGCCACATAAACAGGAACACCCGGCGCCTGCCCCCGCACGCCTCTCCTGTGGGCCGTAGGGCGTCGCGCATCAATACTCATGCACCGTGCAGTCTCAGCTCTCGGCTGAGCATTTATCTTTATGCACCGGCGTCTCTCAGCTGAGCACGGGCGGTAAGTACTTATGCGCTGAGCAACTATCGTAATCCACGGCACTTCGTGAGTTGTCCCTCGAGCAGTTATCGTTACCGGCCGAGCAACTATCGTCATGTACTGAGCAACTATAGAAATGCGTTGAGCAACTATCGTGATGCACGGCGCTGAATTCCTCCCTCTCTGGCGCACTACTATTTATCGCGGGCGGCTTACTCCTCCCTCTCTGCTGCCGTTCTATTTATCGCCGGAAGATACCACATACCTCGCCAGCCGATTACCGATCCGGATCCGCCGGTGTTCTATAACTCGCGGGTGCTGAGATATAACTGTTCAAAACATACCACATACCTGTTCAGCGCATGACTATAGTTGCTCAGTCCATAACGGGACGTGTTTTCGCGGTTTCGGAGGCTCTGGAGGCCATTTTGCGGCAAAAAGCGCCATGTCTGCCCGCTCAAAAACCCGTGTAGAACCCTTGCACTGCTTGCCGCAATGGAGTGCGGTGTGTGGATATTCGATTGGTGTCGGTGTGTTCCACGGGGTTGAGGTTTCCCTTCTTCGGGTCAATCCTGATGTGATTTTCCCCAGACGATGTTTTTTCAGTCCCCTGAATTAGTTCCGTACTGCCAGCCCGGTATTCTGGGCCGGCGCCTGATTGATCGGCTAAAATTGCGTCGGCTCGCGAGTTGTTATCCGTGACCGTGTCAGCTGAACCCGATACCATGAATCATAGCCGCCAAGCGTACGCGGGTAGAATTCCTACTCCGCGCCGGATCTTTGTTTTTATTGCCGCGGTGGCAATGGTCTCGGGAGTCTGCAGTGCAACTCCTGCCGAGCCTGAGACGTTTCTGAACGAACCCGCAGCGGCACTCTTCGAGAAGTACTGTTTCGATTGCCATGCCGAAGGGATGCGGAAGGGGAAGTTTTCGCTGGATGAAATGATCGAGCCCGGCAAAGGCGAAGCTCATCGTGCGGAGTGGGAGAAGGTCTGGAAGATCGTTCGCCATGAGTTCATGCCGCCGGTGGATGCCGACCGGCCGAGTGATGCGGAGCGGAAGGCGATCACCCAGTGGATTGAGCAAAAGGTATTCGGGGTCGATTACGCAAAGCCGGATCCCGGGCGTGTGACAATCCGGCGCCTGAACCGCA
>CBINJX010000630.1:0-4011 GCA_966251085.1 uncultured Verrucomicrobiales bacterium | reverse complement strand
AACCATTGAGCAGGAGTTCGCCGCCAAGCACCGACTTGCCGCCCACGGATTTCAACCTAGTCGCCGTATTTTATTTTATGGTCCACCCGGCTGTGGAAAGAGTCTAGGCGCGGAAAGGCTGGCGTGGGCAACTGGATTACCGTTGCACAAAGTCCGGTTTGATACCCTACTTTCGTCATTTTTTGGTGAGACTCTCACGAATCTTCACCGCCTTTTTGAGGAGGCTGCGAAGTCCCCTTCAGCCCTGTTTCTTGATGAGTGCGATACGCTCGCGCGAGCTCGCTCCGAGAGGAACGATGTCGGTGAGGTGAACCGTATTACTAATGCTCTCCTCGAATTGCTCGAAGCCTACAAAGGGGAGGGCCTTGTAATCGCTGCCACAAATCTTGATTCGGCTCTCGATCCCGCATTGTTTCGCCGCTTCGACGAGGTGGTGAAGATTCCGCTTCCTTCTGTGACTGAGATTGAGCGGCTTCTTCGGACCACTTTATCTGCCATTCGCGTCGAGAAAGGCATCGACTGGTCAGCTCTCAGTCGGCAGCTTGATGGGATGTCGTGTTCGGAGGTTGTTCAGATTGCACAGGCAGCAGCAAAGAAGTGTATTATGCATGGGGGAGCTATCGTGCGAAGCGAGCACCTGCTACAAGCTGCTCAGGAGTATTCGGCAAGAATGCACGGCTAAAGGCGGAGAGATTGCATCATGCCGGACGGAGAGAACTTTGAGCACCTGAATCTGGCGTTGAGGGGACGCTTCAAAGCGAGATTTGGGCGTCCACCAACCAATCCGGATGAGGTTATCAACAACCTCAACAACAGGCCGGCTCATGCGGCCAAGCTGCAAAACTCACTGGCGCAGCTTCGAAACCGTGCAGAAGCAGAAGCGCAACGTCGCATTGAGGGGAATCTTCCTGCTATTCAAACGGGTGCTGGTTTCCTCATGCACGTGCCGGAAGGGAAAGATCCTGATGCCTTAGCTCGCTCGCTTGGCGTTGAGCTGGTTGCAGAGGCAGATGGAGGTTTCCTTCTCGTGGCAACGCAGGACCTCTCACTACAGAAGCTCGAGGAGGTCTTGCGAAAGTTCGCTCAACACGACTCCGGAGGTGGAGCAGCTGCCTGCTTGTTGAGCATCTTTGACTCTCCAAGTGACCCTCATCGCCTGGAGCGGCTACTCACTCCGGAGGTATTGGCTAAATGGCCGTTCGAGGACGACCAGGAGTACATCTTTGATATCTCCATTCAAACTGCCGAGGGGACTCGTAGTTTCAAAATTCCGCGCGTTTCCTTACGAGCAGATGAAAGCGAGGACGATTTTCTTGCTCGTCGAGAAACTGTGCGGATGAACGCGCTGGCTGCTGCAGAGGATGAATGGGCAGACCAAGCTGAACAACGGTTGCACGACTTGGGCATCCTCGTTCGTTTCTATGGTGGGACATTGCTCACTGATATCGTTGCCGATGGGCCAATAGCAGGAAGTTCGGTCATCCAATTTGCCGATTCCTTTCAAGTTCGCGTGCGTGTGAACGGCAAAGGATGGCGGGATATCATCTCAAATCTCAAAAACGTCTTCGAAGTTTCACTGCCCGATGAGGTTGAGCAGCCGCTACCGCCGAGTGGACTGGTGGAGAACGAAACTGCCCCTGAAATTCTCACGCCTGAGTCCAGTGCCCCGGCAGTATGTGTGATTGATAGTGGCATTCAAGAAGGTCATGTCTGGCTCGCTCCGGCAATCGACTCCTTGTCCTCAGCATGCTTTCTCCCGGGGCGGGGGGCTCATGAGGTTCAAGATGAATACCCGAATGGAGGACATGGAACTCGTGTTGCAGGTGTAGTGCTTTATCCGAGTGGAATTCCTCGTGGAGAACCGGTGCGGCCGGTCGCCTTTATCCAGAATGCGCGAGTATTGGATGAAAGGAACCAGATCCCGACAGATCTCTCGCCTGCCAAATACCTGGAGAAAGTAGTCAGCCACTTCAAAGCATCTGCCAAGCGGACCCGGATTTTTAACCATTCTGTCGCGGGAAATGTGCCATGTCCTTTACGTCGCATGACTGCGTGGGCGACAAAGATTGATGAACTCTCTCACGAGCAGGACATTCTGGTCATTCAGGCATCAGGAAATCTGGAGATGCGAACGGCGGTAGAAAATAGACCCGGCGTTTTTGAGCATTTGCAGGCGGGACGAGAGTACCCGGATTATTTGGAGGCATCAGCGTCCCGACTTGCGAATCCCGCGCAAAGCTTGCAGGCACTGACCGTCGGCTCAATTTCCGCTGACACGTGGGAGAGTCAGGACAAACGCTCCTTCGGATCTTTCCAGAATGCACCATCAGCCTTCTCGCGTGCTGGTTTGGGCATATGGCGGGTAATAAAGCCTGACGTCGTTGAGATCGGCGGTGACTACGCGCGAAGCGTGACCGGAGTTCTTCCTCCAACAATCGCTGAGCAAACCGCCCTTGAGTTGCTGCGAGCTGCAGGAGACGGTGGACCTGCGGTTGCGCGAGATAACGTGGGAACATCTTTCGCAGCGCCGAAGATCGCTCATCTGGCAGCCCATCTTCAGCGGCTCTTTCCCGACAGTCCCACTCTGCTCTACCGCGGCCTTATCGCTCACAGCGCCCGTTGGCCAGCGGGAGCCGAGAATACTGGCTGGAAGGTCGATCGGATACTGAAACTGATGGGCTACGGGCTGCCTTCACTTGCGCGTGCGACCCAGAATGCGCCACATCGCGCGACGTTCGTTACTGCTGACGCTACAATGATCCGCAACCAGGAGTTGCACATGTATTCGGTCATCATCCCTGCTGAATTGCGCAGTTTGGGGAGGGATGTTTCCGTGAGAATTGACGTAACGCTCAGTTACAGTTCGAAGCCTCGGCGCACCCGAAGCAGTCGGCGAGGGTATCTCGCAACTTGGCTCGATTGGCGATCGAGTGGACTCCGTGAGCCTGCTGAGTCTTTTCAAAAGCGAATGGTGAAAGGCGAAGAGGTGCCGGACCGCAAATATGGGCAATTCCGTTGGTGCCTCCACTACTCGACCCAGCATGGTGACGCCTCTGAGACGCACCGGGGGAATGGAACTTTGCAGAAGGACTGGGCATCTGTTCCTGCCGATGAGTTACCGGAGGAGTTTGCGATTGCCGTTCGCGCTCACAAAGGGTGGGACCATAGAGACGGGTTTGGCGGTGCGAAGTACTGCCTTATTGTCTCATTCGAGGCAGATGACATTCATCTACCGGTTTACACGCGTTTGAGCGCAGCCAACGCTAGGATCGAAACGGAGATCGAACTGGGTACGCAGATCAATCTGGAATTGAGGGCGTAGCTATAGACCCGCACTAACTTGCCCGTGCAGTAGGTATCGATGTGTTTCCGGTCGAGGCCCAGGAGGTTCCGGGAATTTGAAAGACGTAGTGCCGGTCGTTGGCTGCTCAGTCCTGTAATATCCATTTTCGCTTTCCCCCTTGTCCTCCGGGCGTGCCATCTGGCCGTCGCCGTCCATACTCCGCCCATATGAGCCGAGATTTTGAAGAGCTGGATTACCGTCAGACACCACTCGGCGAACTGATCCTGAGTCGGCGGCGGAGTCGTTCGCTGGATGACCTGGAGATATTCGAGGTGAAGCTTGGGGAGGCGTTTCTCATGTCGAGCCTGTTCACGGCCGTGGAGATCGCACTGGCTCGGCTCGGGCTGGCGGAATGCGGGGCCGGTCCACTCGATGTGGTCGTCGGAGGATTGGGGCTCGGATACACCGCCGGTGCGGCGTTGGAGCACGACTCCGTGCGCTCGCTGCTCGTGATCGATTTCATGGAAGCGGTGATCGAGTGGCATCAGCGCGGCCTCGTGCCTCTGGGGCCGCAACTTTCCGCGGACCCGCGCTGCCGGTTTGTCCATGCCGACTTCTTTGCAGTCGCCGCTTCACCCGAGACCGGCTTCGCCCCCGATCAACCCGGGCGACGCTTCGATGCGATCCTGCTCGATATCGATCATTCGCCGCGGCATCTGCTCCATCCG
>CBINJX010000629.1:0-4012 GCA_966251085.1 uncultured Verrucomicrobiales bacterium | reverse complement strand
GCATCCGAACGGTCAGCTCCCCGCCTATGAATGGAACTTCGGCGATGTAAACCCGCCGGTGCATGCCTGGGCCTGCTGGCGCGTGTACAAGATCTCCGCTCCGCCCGGGAAACGCGACACGCTTTTCCTCGAACGCGTTTTCCAGAAGCTGTTGCTGAACTTCACCTGGTGGGTGAACCGGAAGGACGTGCAGGGACGGCATATTTTTGCGGGCGGTTTCCTGGGGCTGGATAACATCGGCCTTTTCGATCGCTCACGGCCTCTGCCGGGTGGTCAATCCCTGGCTCAGGCAGATGGAACCGCTTGGATGGCCTTCTACTGCGGCACGATGCTTTCGATGGCGCTGGAGCTGGCACAGACCAATCCTGCTTACGAGGATATCGCCTCAAAGTTCTTCGAGCACTTCGTCCAGATCGTCGATGCCATGAATGCGGTGGGTGGGAACGGTTTGTGGAATGAGGAGGACGGGTTCTACTACGACCAACTGTTGGTGGAAGGGAGGGAGCCGATTGCGCTGCGTGTGCGCTCCATGGTGGGGCTGATCCCGCTGTTCGCGGTGGAGGTGCTGGAAGAGCGCTCCATCAGCCATCTGCGGGGCTTCAGCAAACGGCTGCGCTGGTTCCTGAAACATCGTCCCGGCCTTGCGATGCATGTCTCGGGAGTGGAGCACTGCGGGCTCGATGGATGCCAGCTCCTGCGCCTCCTGGCGATTCCGTCGAGGGAACGCCTCGTGCGGGTGCTACAGTACGTTTTGGACGAAGCGGAATTCCTGTCCCCGTATGGTGTTCGTTCGCTTTCGAGATGCTATGAGGCGAAGCCGTACGAGGTGCACTTGGACGGTGCGAAGTACTGCATCCGTTATGAACCCGCGGAATCCCACTCGAGTATGTTCGGCGGGAATTCCAACTGGCGCGGCCCGATCTGGTTCCCGGTCAATTACCTGCTGATAGAAGCACTGGAGCGGTATCACCATTTCTATGGCGATTCGCTGCTCGTGGAGTTTCCCACAGGCTCAGGACGTCCGTTGAACCTCGCCCAGGTCGCACAGGAACTGGCGAAGCGGCTATCCGCGATCTTTACGCTCGATGAGCACGGTCACCGCCCGTGTTTCGGAGATAACTTCCGTTATGCGGAGGATCCGCATTGGCGGGATCACCTGCTTTTCCACGAGTATTTCCACGCCGAGATCGGGTGCGGTCTCGGGGCGAATCATCAGACCGGCTGGACGGCGCTGATCACGCGGTGCCTGGGGATTGTGGGGAAGATTGCGGCGGAGTGACGGTGCCTGCGACTCCGCCTTGGCGCGTTCAGCCTGTGATGTGTAGAGGCGGCTCTGTCCCGAGTCTTGCGAGGGACGTGCCGCCTCTGATCTCCGGTGTGGGCGGAGGCGGAGGGTGGCGGCAAATCGATTCACAATCCACGGTTAGACTCCGCACCACCCTGCCACCTGACGGCTCGCCCAGCCATCTACCTCCGTTATTCCCTCCGCCCAGCCGCAAAGATGGAGGCGGCACCTGCCTCGTGGAACTCGGCAGAGAGCCGCCTCTACACCGCTGATGCGCCCCGTGGAGCCACGGGGCGCATGGATCTGCAAACCTACGATTTCGGAGCAGGGGAGTCGTTCTTTCCGGCTGAAGCGGACTGCTGAGCGGGACGGTATTTGGTCTCAAACTCCGCCTTCGCGCGTTCAGCTTTTGCTTTCGCTGACTCCAGCTCTTTTGCCAGCAGAGCGGCTTGTTTCTCGGCTGTTGCCTTTGTGACCTGCGCCGTCCGGGTTGCTTCCGGAAGCTTCTGCTTGGATTCCGCAAGCTTCTTGCTCGTGGCATCCTCATTCTTCCGGGCATCCGCAAGGGCTTTCTCAGCGTCACTCAGCTTGCCGATGGCTACCTTGAGTGCAGTGCGCGACTGCTCCAGCGATTCCTGCGTCTTTGCCAGCTCAGCTTTCGTTGTCTGGATCTTCTGTTCGATCTCGGTCTTCTGCTTCTTTGCCGTTTCCTCTCCGGTCTTTAGCGAAGCGAGTTCCGCTTTCATTCCATCAACCTTTTTCGTCGCCTCCTCGATTCGCGGCTTCACCTCCTGAACCTTGGCATTCGCTGCTGCGTATTCAGGGGCGTCCTGCTTGATCTTCCCGCGCTCTTCACGGCGTTTGACGATCTCGGAGGTGAGCTTCTCGAGAGCTTTTCTCGCTTCCTCGATCTGCTTCTCCTTTTTCTGGATATCCTTTGGAAGCTGGGCAACGTCAGCCATGGCTTTCGCCAGGGACTCGGTTGCCGCTTTCATCGCTGCTTCCTTTTCAGCAATCGACTTCTCCGCCTCACCGATCGTCTTATTTAGCGGTTCGATTGCAGACTGGGCTTCCGCTACCAGACGCTCCTTTTCGCGGAGCTGGCTGGGCAACTCCTTGAGAGTCTTTTCTGCAGAAGCGATGGCGGACTTCAGCTGTTCCACCGGAAGGAAAGCATCCTTCGCCGTTGCCACGAGTTCCTCATGTTTCGCCTGCTTGTCGGCGAGTGTCTGCCGGGCGCTATGCACCTGCATGAAGGATTGCGCCCGCTGCCAGCGCTCCACCTCTGAAGTTGCGGCGGCAATCTTTGCCTGTCCCTCCTCCAGAGCGGTTTTGGCCTTGGCGAGCTCCTCTTGAGCTGCCGGTTTCTTCGGAGCCGACGCGACAGCCTTGCGCGCTTCCTTCAAAGCGTTCTCGGTCTTGGCGATCTCAGCCTTCTTCGCCTGTACTTTTTCGTTCGCTTTAGCGTATTCGGGAGAGCCGTCCTTTTGTTTGCTGCGCTCTTCGCGGAGCTTCGCAACCTCAGAATTCTGCTGTTCGAGCTGCTTCTCGATTTCGGCAGGTTTTTTCTCCGTTTCAGCAGCGCTGGCCTTTTCCTTTGCTACTTTCTCCTCGGCTGCGGCGACAGCCTGTTGCAACGGAGCCAGCGCGGCTTTCGCTTCCTCGACACGTTTCCGGGCAGCAGCGAGCTGCTCGGCCAAAGGCGGCGGATTGGCGGTCAGCTCACCAATGCCTTTCGGTTCTTTGAGGGTGAAAACCTTGATCGCACCGGTCCAGTCTCCCGCAACCACACGGTCATTGCTGAGAGCCGCACGGAGCGCGATGTCGCCGAAGGGCTCGCTGGTGAAGAGGTTCTTTCCTGTGGAATCCCATACCTTTGCCACGCGGTCGCGACCGCAGGTGACCACACGGCCGTCCGGGGTGAAATCGACCCACTCGACGCCGTCCTTATGAGCGTTCCACTTCCGGATCTCTTTCGCCTCCTTCACGTCCCACAGGACAACCGTTCCGTCCTGGCTGGCGCTGGCGAGGATGCCCGGCATGAAAGCCAGGGCGGTGACCATTACCTTGTGCCCGGGGAGTGTGTTGAATTCTTTTCCGGTGGAACCTTCCCACACGACGATACCGCCGGCACGGTCTGCGCTGGCGAGGTATTTGCCGTCCGGAGAGTAGGTGACGGCAGTGACCCAGTCGGTGTGTTTCTTGATCGAATGCTCCAGCTTACCGTCCTTGGTGGAGTAGATCTTGAGCATCCGGGTAGGGCCACCGAGTGCTACATGACCGTGGTCAGGGGAGATATCCGCCCCTAGCACCTGATCGAATTCGTTGCCGACTTCACCGGCGCGTTCGCCGGTTTGTATATCCCACAGCACCACCTGGCCTGATTTTCCTCCTTGTCCACCGCCGGTCAGGAGGAGCTTTCCATTTCGCGAGAAGCGGATGATTGCCGGGAACCCCTCGGGGAAGGGGAGGATGCCGAGAGGCTGCAGCGTCTCGGTGTTGTAAAGCAGCACCTGCTTCTGGCCGCCGATCGCAACGAGCGGAGCCCAGGGACTGGCAGCGAGCGCTACCAGAGCGTTCTGAGCACGCGCTTGTACGAATGGTTCCAATGGCAGATCGCCGGGCATAGGTGGCGGGCCATCGGGTTTTTCCAGCGACACCACGGTAAGCTGCACGTTGTTGGCCTTGGCCACACCCTTGCTGTTTGCGGTCTCCAGCAACTGGCCA
>CBINJX010000628.1:0-4024 GCA_966251085.1 uncultured Verrucomicrobiales bacterium | reverse complement strand
TGAACGGCACCGCGATCACCGCTCCCACCGCCGGATTCGGACTCGTATGCCCGATACCCCGCTCCGCCTCCTGCAGAGCGGCACGCATGAAATCTTCATCGTTGGCAACGGACATCGGCATAATGGGGTACATTGCACCTTGCATCCGGCACGCGGAACTCGGAACTTGCAGACATGCGGCTCTCCCTCCGTGAAAAGGCCGGGTTCTATCAGCACGCGGCTCAGTTGCTTCGTTCGGGCACCAGTCTTCCGCAGGCATTGGAAAGACTCTCCTCCACCGCCGGAGGTTCCCTCCGCGGATTCCTTCGTCAGCTCAGTCGGTCCCTCGCCGACGGCGATACATTCTCCGAAGCGCTCGCCCGTACCGGGGCGGCCAGTGAAATGGAAAAGAGCGCCCTTGCAGCGCTCGAGCGAACCGGGCGGATCGAAGAGGGGCTGCAACAGCTCGCCCAGTACTTCGAAGCGCTCCACCAGGCACGAGGACAGATCATTCGCGGGGCAGCCTACCCGGTTTTCATCCTGCATCTTGGTATCCTGCTCCTGAACCTCCCGATGCTCTTCACGCCGCCTGGCGCTGCGGGTTATCTGCGGAGCACGGGAACCCTGCTGCTTTATTTCTACGGCGCAGCGGCGGTCATCGGGATTGCCATCACCCTGCTCCGGGATGCTGGTTCCAAAGACGCGAGCATCGACTGGATCCTCCGCTCGATTCCCCTGATCGGGAAGATCCGACGGGCCTTCGCCCTTTCCCGCTTCTGCTCGGCGTATGACATGCAGCTGAATGCCGGGGTGAATGTCATGGACAGCCTGCAGGCGGCAGCACGGGCGAGCCGGAGCGGGATGATTCACTCTGCGGTAGAGTACGCTCTTCCCCACGTGCGTTCCGGCGAACGGGTCGCGCCTCTCCTGGCAAAACACAGGGCATTCCCCCGGGACATGAAGCAGTCCCTGATTGTGGCGGAGGATACCGGGAGCATGGATCAGGAGCTGCCACGGCTCGCGGCAGAGTACCAACGGGAGGGATTTATCCGGCTCGGTACTTTTTCCGAATGGGTACCACGGGCCATCTATCTCGGAGTCGTCGGTTTCCTGGCGTGGAATATCATCTCCGGATATCAGCGTTATATCCAAGGCGTGATGAGTCATTTCGACTCACTTTAGGTGAGTAGTTTTGGAATACCGAGTGTGCCATCATGGCACATTTGTCCTATGTGTCCCATTGGTCACATTAGTTCTATCATGCTCATTACGAGTCACTAGCGCGCACACTACCCGCCGCCAAAACCACTGGCATTCTTAAAGCTCCATAGGAAAGGCGTCAGTAAGACAACCAAAAGACACCTAAACCTATGAGCCTAATCCGTTACCAAACTCCGACGCTGTCGAATTGGACGCCATTTGATCGCCTCGCGTCGCTGCGGGACGAAATGGATCGGCTATTCGACTTTGCTTATCCCAGCCGCGACTCCGGTCTCTTCAGCGGCTGGTCCCCGGCCCTCGACCTGCATGATGACAAGGATTCCTTTGTCGTCTCCGTCGAGTTACCGGGCATGAAGAAGGAAGACATCGACCTCTCGCTGCACGAAGGCGTGCTCACCATCTCCGGCGAGCGCCGTCACGAGCGAGAGAAGAAAGAAGGCGAGACCTTCCGGAGCGAGCGTTACTTCGGTAAGTTCCAGCGGAGCGTCTCCCTGCCCGCGCTGGTGGACAGCGCCAAGGTAAAAGCCTCGTACAAGGACGGCATTCTCACGGTTCACCTGCCGAAGGCTGAAGAAGCAAAACCGCGGCAGATCGAAGTGAAAGCCGACTAACCAATTACCAGAACCCGGTGGGCGTTCCTCGACGCCCGCCGGTTAAGCCAACAGGAGGAACCTTTTTATGAATACGACTTTGAACAAACCCGAAAATCGTCCGACCCTGAATGGGAACGGTCGCACCCAGTATCTCACGCCGTTGGCGAACATCCTCGAGACTCAGGACGGATATGTCCTCGAAGCCGAGATGCCCGGCGTGAACAAGGAAGGCCTGGAGATCACTGTGGAGAATGGTGAGTTGGTGATCGTGGGACATCGCACGTCAGTCCCGAAGTCCGGTCAGCCGCTCTACCGTGAATCCCGCGACATGGACTACCGCCGCGTCTTCGAACTCGATCCTTCCATCGACGCCTCAAAGATTCACGCAAAGATCGACCAGGGCGTGCTCCGCCTGGTGCTGCCCAAGGCAGAGAGCGTGAAGCCGCGGAAGATCACCGTGACCGAGTAAGCGTTCATCGCCAATTTTTTGGCCCAGGGACCCCGCGAGAGTCATGGCTCGCGGGGTCTTTGTTTTGAAAAGGCAGTTGAGAGTTGAGGGTTGAGAGTTGAGAGCCGCGAAATAGCGGATCGGGAGGCATTTGGTGGATTCACCCCTATGGTGAACGCCTGGGATAAACGGGGCGCTTTTTGGAGTGCGGCGGCAAGCGTGGGCGAAGGTGGGGCGCGACGCCGCTTTGGAGGGAGAGTTGTACGCCTGCGGAAATGAGGCGTGGATCTGAGAACGCGCAAATTTCGTACGTGAGCGGTGGGTTGAGCGGCACTTGACCCTGCAGCCGCGCTTTCCCCTTCCTGCACGGTTCCCTGCCACCCACTCCCCTCCGCCTCTCCCCCAGCAAAGCGGTGTCGCGTCCCGCGCCTGCGGGACTTGCCACCGCACACCAAAAGCGCCCCGTGGGTTTTTGTTTATGGCATCAACTTGCCGATTTGCGCTGTTTAGCGATACTATTCTGATACTAGAGAATCGATGCCGCGGAAAATTCGCCAGCTGATTGCAGATCTTGAAGAAGCCGGCTTTTCGAACCGTGGCGGCAAAGGAAGCCACCGCAACTTTGAGCATCCTCATGGTCAACGCGTCACCATTTCAGGAAAGGAAGGGGATGACGCCAAACACTATCAGGAGAAAGAAGTGAAACGGCAGATCGAAGCCAGCAAGCGGCCTCCCGGAGAATGACAGCGGAATGACTGATGCAGCAGCAACTCTGAAAGACATGAAAACCGCATCCAAAACCGCGCGATACCTCAAACTCGTGGAATGGAGCGACGAAGATGGATGCTTCGTCGGAAGCGCCCCTCCACTCATTGGACCCTGCTGCCATGGATCCGATGAGGTGGATGTCTATCGCCAGCTCTCTGAGATCGTCGAGGAATGGATCGAGACATTGGGAGCGGACGGTAAGCCACTCCCCGAAGCGACTGCAGGTAAGGAGTATAGTGGAAAGTTCGTGGTCCGCATGGAACCTGAACTGCACAAAGTGCTGGCCATACGCGCTGCTCAGGCTGAGCAGAGTCTGAATAACTACTGCGTCGGGCTCCTTCGAAAGAACGTCACGAAGGTAAAACGATAAGCGCTACGCCTCCTCACTCGTCCGCACCGCACACAACTGCATCTGCGGGCTGACAAACCCCTGGTACTCGTTGCGTTCGATGTGGAAGGCGATGTCCCACGGGAGGCGGGGAAGTTCCTGGGAGGCGCTGTTGAACCAGACGGCCCGTGCCTGACTCCGCCCCTGACGGAACTGGAAGGAGAGATGTTTCTCCTTCATCACGCGGGGTTCGGAAACGAGGGTCACGCCGCGGACAAAGAAGGTCGGCTGCGGATTTCCCATTCCGAATGGCTGCAGGGAGTTGTGTTGGGTGAGCAGATCCAGTGAGATATCCGCCAGGGTCAGCTCCGCATCGAGACGGAGAATCGGCCGGAGCTGCTCATCGGTCAGTAGCTGGCGTGCGCATTGCCGGAAGGCATCGCGGAACTCCTCGAAACGGGTCTGCTGGAGCGAAAGGCCTGCTGCCATCTCGTGTCCGCCGTATTTGTCGAGATGCTCGCCGCAATGCGTGAGTGCCTGTACGAGCGAGAGCCCCGCAATGGAGCGTCCACTGCCTTTCCCTGCGCCGGTTTCATCAAACCCGATCACCAGCGTGGGCCGGAGGAAGAGCCCGCCCGAAGAGCCGCCGCCCGCGGATCGAGGCGATCCGGCGCATGTGACCGCCGG
>CBINJX010000627.1:0-4032 GCA_966251085.1 uncultured Verrucomicrobiales bacterium | reverse complement strand
ACTGCAAGTCCGACCCACTTTGACATCTCGCCCCTAGTTTTCGCGTAACTTCAGTTACCAATGATTCCCGCGGGAATCGGTCAATTCCCGGCAGCTTGGCGGTTGGGAATTCGCCCCTTCAGTTCACTTTCGCTCGCCCGAGAGCCTTTTCTTCCCTCCGACTGACTATTCTCCCCTCCCCGCCGGTTCAGGCTAAGCCAGAATCCACTGGCGGATTGACCGTTCGCTGGCAAGTTGTCGGCTCCGATACAGCCGCTAAATCCCTGTTTTTCGAATGACACCATCCGTCTGCCGTCTTGTTCTCGCCACCAGTGCCGTATTGGCGCTCGGTGCCTGCAAACGCGAGAACATCGAGGTCTATACCGCGCCCAAGGATCTGCCTGTCACGGCACAGCAACATCACCCCAACGATGGTCACGACCACAGCGAGCACGATGGTCACGATCATGGCACGCCAGCACAAGCCCCTGCCCGCCCGGAACTTCCGAAGCTGACCTGGGCTCTCCCTGCTGGCTGGCAGGAAGCGCCCGCAAGCCAGATGAGCGCGGCGACTTTCATCATCAAGGGCGAAGGCGGCGAGGCGAATGTCACCATCACCCCTCTCCCGAACCTCGCCGGCCGTGAAGAGCTGGTCGTCAACATGTGGCGTCAGCAGGTCGGGCAACCGCCGCTCAACGGCGAGGAGGTCAAGCAGGCACTCACCGATATCGAGGTGGCGGGCGAGAAAGGACAATTCTTCGAGATCACCGGCTCTCCCGAGGGCCGTCCGACACGGATCATCACCGCCATGCAGCATGGGCGGGGGGACGCCAGCTGGTTTTACAAACTTTCCGGTGATGAAGCCGTCGTGAACGCACAGAAGCCTGCGTTCCTGGAGTTTGTGAAATCCGTGCGCTTCGAGGAGAAGCCCGCTGCCGCCGCTACCGCCCAGACCGCTCCGCAGGCGCAGACTGCCAGTGCACCCGCGCCTTTCAATGCGCCTACCGGCACTGCACCGCAGGAATTCAAGTGGCAGACGCCGGAAGGTTGGCAGCAGCTGCAGCCCGGCCAGATGCAGGTGGCGAAGTTTTCAGTGCCGGAGCAGAACGGCGCCAAGGCCGAGGTGGCCGTGAGCATTTTCCCAAACGACACCGGCGGCACCCTCGCCAATGTAAACCGCTGGATTGGTCAGGTCGGTGGGCAGCCGGTGGACGAGGCAGGTCTGGCCTCGCTGGTCAAACCGCTGGAAGGCGGTCCCGAAGGTTCGCTTGTCGCGGACGTCGGCGGTGAATCCAAGCGGATCGTCGGCGCGATCGTGCCCCGCGACGGGCAATACTGGTTTTATAAAATGACGGGCGACACCGCGGCAGTGAACGCTGCCAAGGACGCCTTTGTCGCATTCGCCAAGGCTCAGCCATGAATTCTCTCTGGAAGTTTTTCACCTCTCTCCGGCTCACCGTCACTCTTCTGGCGCTAGGGCTGGTTCTCGTGTTCTTCGGCACGCTCGCCCAGGTGCATGATGGTCTCTGGGATTCGCTGGAACGCTGGTTCCAGAGTTTCCTCGTGGTCCGCCGTGCGGGCGATCCGTGGTGGGTGCCGCCGGTTTTCCCCGGAGGTTACCTGATCGGCTGGCTGCTGCTGATCAACCTCATTGCGGCGCATATCAAGCGCTTCCAGTGGTCGAACAAGAAGATCGGCATTCATCTCACCCACGCGGGTATCATCCTGCTGCTCGTGGGCCAGCTGCTGACCGATATGCTCTCGGTGGAGAGCCATCTTCGCCTGCGTGAGGGTGAAACCAAGAGCTACTCCGAGGCTCATCGCGACAATGAACTCGTCTTCGCCATTGATGCTGGCAATGGCCAGGAGAAGGTGGTTTCCATTCCGGAAGAATCGGTGGCGAAGAAGGGCGAGATCACTCACCCGGAGCTTCCGTTCAGCATTCGGGTAAAGGAATATGCAGCCAACGGTGAAGTGGTCTCCTTGGCTCCGGCTCAGGAAGCTGCCGGCAACCTCACGAGTGCACTGGCTACACTGGATTCGCAGTTTTCGACGGTGGAGGGCATTGTTCCCCAAGCCGAGCGCGCCCTGCAGACCCCGGGGCGAGTTGAAGTGTGGCGTGCGGCACTGAAAGCTGCGGGTGAAGCGGACACTACCGATCTCGTTGCTGCTGCCAAACGCGTTGCCGCTGATCCTGCTCGCGAAAGCAAACTGCGCGAAGTGCTGAAGGCCCGTTTCCGCAACGAGATGGTTTCGCGTTTCGCCACGATGGCGGCAGGCACCCAGAAGGCATTCACGGCGGAGAACATTGCGATGCGTTTCGTCGGCAGACTGGAGATGGAAGGCAAGAAGGTGGCAGAGTTCCTGGTGCCTGCAGCGACGCAAGGCGTCGGACCAAGAGTGACTGTGAACCGGCTGCCTGAGACGAAGTCGATGGATAGCCGCAACATCCCGTTTGCCACGCTGGAAGTCGTCTCCAAAGGTGGGCAGTCCCTCGGCACCTGGTTTGTCTCGCCGTGGCTCGATTCCCAGGACGTCACCGTGGACGGCAAGACCTACCGAGCAGCCCTGCGTGCTGAGCGGTACTATCACCCCTTCTCTGTCACGCTGCTAAAGACCACTCATGAGGTTTATCGCGGCACGGAGATCCCGAAGAATTTCCAAAGCCGTGTGCGCATCAACAACCCGCAGACGGCTGAAGCGCGCGAGGTAGATATCTACATGAACAACCCGCTCCGGTACGCGGGCCTCGCTTTCTATCAGTACCAGATGGGTCGCGACGAACAGTATGAGGTCGGTACCAGCACCCTGCAGGTGGTCCGCAACCCGAGCTGGCTCGCGCCTTACCTCGGCTGCATCATCGTCGGTGTCGGTATGACGTGGCAGTTCATGTATCACATGGTCGGGTTCATGCGGAAACGCCGCAACAATCCGGACCAGGCGCCCGGGAAGAAACAGAAGTCCCGCAAGAAGCACGAGTCCCTCGCCAAAGCCTAACCGTTCCAAATTATGAAGAAGTGGCTTCCCCACATCCTCCTTGGCATCTTCGTCCTCTGGACGTTGAGCGCCCTCCGGCCCCCGCGTGACGGCGCGGGAGAAATGGCCGTGAATGAATTCGGCCGCCTGCCGGTAGTCTGGAATGGTCGTTTCCAGCCGCTGGATTCCCTGGCCCGCAACTCCCTGCTCCAGCTTCGTGAGAAGCAGACGGTGAGCACGACGCCCTGGGATAGCCGGAACACAACCATCATGCCGGCCTCTCTCTGGCTGGCGGAAATGTTCATGAAACCGGAGCAGGCGGACACCCGCCCGGTCTTCCGCATCGATAACCCCGATCTGAAGGGACTCATCGGCCTGCCGATGGACGCCGACGAGTCGAAGCAGACCGACGGCAAGCACTTCTCGTGGAACCAGATCAAAGGGAAGCTGAAGGAAGTGCAGGACGAAGCGCGCCGCGTCTCGCCTCTGGACCAATCCCAGCGCACTCCTTACGACCAGTCGGTGCTGCGGCTCTGGAACGGCGTCATGCTCTACATGAAGCTCCAGAATACGGTGCAGCCGCAGAACGCGCAGAACTGGGACAAGGAGTATCAGGCTTATCTCAGCAACGTCTCCGCCGGTGTGACCGCCGCTCGTGCTCAGCAGGCAGGGCAACCGCATGATGAGAAAGCGCTCAATGTGCTCCTGAACGATCTTGGCCGTTTCGATGCGATGATGCAGCTCGAGCCGCCGCTAGTGGTCCCGCCGCATCACCCCGAGCTGCAAAGCGACAACTGGATGCGCATGGGCGAAGGGCTCATGGAGATCGCCCGTGGTGGCGCTCCGCACTACTCCATCTCGGCGTATGCCCGGATGGCCAGCGCCTTCAAGTATGGACGCGTGGCGGACTTCAACCGCGCGGTGGCCGATTACCACACCGCGCTTCAGCCGCAGCATAAAGCTGAGCTGAAGAAGACCTGGTGGGAGCAGTTCTTCAATGCGTTTGCACCGTTCTACAAGGCTCTGGCGATCTACGTCTTCGCTATGCTCCACAATGCGCGCGCGTCGGTCACTGTC
>CBINJX010000626.1:0-4032 GCA_966251085.1 uncultured Verrucomicrobiales bacterium | reverse complement strand
GCCGTAGATTCAAACAGCACGCTTTCTGCCGAACACTATTGGCTTCCAGCGTGCCCGGGGTGGATGTGGAGACCAGAAAGCACACCCTCCTACCCTCTCCGGCTCAGATGCGCGACAGCGGTGGGGCGGTGCACCAAGGAGGGCACGCGGCTACCCTGGCGGACATGAGAGAGGTGAGCGTATTCGAGAGTCGGTGAGCTACGACGCATCTTCTGAGCACGCAGGATGCATGCTCCACTCTGCTGCGCGGCTCATCAACGCGGTCTGGGATCTCTTTCCCCGTCACCTTCACGCGTCCGGCCTCGGAGACGGTCCCCCGTTCAACAACGCCTTCAACTCCTCCAGATCGACCGGCTTCACGAGATGATGATCGAAGCCGGCCTCCTTTGACCGCCGGCGGTCTTCCTCCTGGCCATACCCGGAAACCGCGATGATCAGTGCCGACTTACATACGGCGTCCGCACGCAGCTGTGCGGCTACACTGTAGCCATCGACGCCGGGCAACCCGATATCCAGGAGAACCACATCGGGTTTGAACCTTTGGGCAACTTCCAGGGCAGAGGTACCGTTGTAAGCGGGCTCCACCGTGTGCCCTTGGAATTTCAGAATCCGGGAGAGCCCTTGTACCGTGTCGATGCTGTCATCCACCACGAGGATCCGCATTCCCCGCGTTCTGACTGTTCCATTGCTTCCTTCCGGCGCAGATCGCTCCAGTTGCCCGGCCGCAGGAAGGCGAACGCAGAACTCGCTCCCTTTTCCTAAGCCATCGCTATGGGCGGTCACCGTGCCGCCGTGCATCTCCGCCAGCTTTCGCACGATCGTCAGTCCCAATCCCAAGCCGCCATCCGAGCGGGTAATGGTGCGCTCCCCCTGTGCAAATAGTTCGAACATCTCGGGCAGCTTCTCGGGTGGAATTCCCATCCCGGTATCCCGCACGTTCATCAGCACCGAGTCGCCGTCCCGCTGCGCCGTCAGCCAGATGCGCCCCCCGGGCTCGGTGTACTTGGCGGCATTGGTGAGCAGGTTTACCAGGATCTGCTCCAGCCGGGCAGGATCTGCTTCCACTGAAAGTGAGCCGTTGTGGTTGTAACAAGTAATCAGTTCATGGCGGCGGTTGGAAATCAGCGGCGTCACGGAAGCCACCGCCCGGTCGAGGATGACGGCGGCATCCAGCCGTTCTTTGTGAAGGCTGATCTTGCCACTGCGAATCCGGGAGACATCCAGGAGATCATCCACCATCCGGGTCAGCTGTATCAACTGACGCTGCACGACTTCGCAAGCCCAGTGCCGGTCGACAGGGTCTTCGGACATTTCCAGCACCGCCACCGCATTGCCCACCGCCGCGAGCGGATTCCGCAGTTCATGCGCGAGCATGGCGAGGAATTCGTCCTTTTTCTGGTCGTTCTCCTGCAGAGCATTGAGAACGTCTTCCCGCTCCCGCGCCGCCGACCTGCGGTCATGGACATCAACCGCCACGCCCATCCATCGGCTGAGGTGGCCGGCCTTGTCGAAAATCGGAATCCCCCGGAAGTGGTACCACCGATATGAACCGTCCGCCGCAATGCGGATAGGAAACTCCGCATCCGTCAGCGTCCCGGTCTGCAGCGATTCCCTCCAGACTCTCAAGACCCGGTCCAGGTGCTCGGGATGCACCGCAGCGGTCCATCCGGAGCCTTTTGTCTGCTCCATGGTGAGCCCCGTGACCTCGAACCACCGCTGGTTGGCATAAGTCACATACCCATCCGGCCGACTGGACCAGATGACCTGCGGGGAAACTTCCACCAGGACTCGATACTTTTCCTCACTCTCCCGGAGCGCCTCCTGCGCCTGCTGCTCGGCGGTCACGTCGCGCAGATAAATGGCGAGACCGTGCATGGCGCAGGGATACGCATAGATCTCGAGCCAGATGCCGGTCTGAGGCCCCTTGAATCGCATCCGCATGCTGGTCTGGTCCGACATCGCCTGGAGCAGCGCATTGTACAGCTCCGTACCGATCAGGTACGGGAAAACGTCCCAGACATTCTTCCCTACCATCTCATCCCGCCTCCGGCTCAACATGCGCTCGGCCTGGGGATTGAGAAAGGTGAAAACCCAATCGCTGTTCACCGTGAAAAACCCGTCGGTAATACTCTCCAGAATCCGGGTGGCATGCATCCGTGCCTGATCCGCCTCGCGACGCAGGCGGGCGATCTCCAGCCGGGCGGAGACGCGAGCGAGGAGTTCCACTTCATCAATGGGTTGAGCAATGAAATCATCCGCCCTCTGCCGGATTTCCCGGTCGAGGACCAGCTCGTGCGCGCTTCCCGCGAGAATGATTACCGGCGTGTCGCGCAAGCCGGGATCCCGCCGGATCTCCCGGAGCACCTCCGCAGCATCGAGCTTCTGCGCATCCAGATCGATGAGCACAATGTCGGGGCGCCGGACGTGCAACTGCTCGAGAGCCCCCTGCTGGTCGGATGCCACCTCCACTTCGTACTCCTGCGAGAGAATGGCGCAGACTAGCTGACATACCCGAGGTTCATCCTCGGCAAGAAGCACCGACGTACGCGCGTGCTGCGCACTGTCGCCTCGCTGACCTGTTTCTCCGCCATCGATTCCGTAAGACATAGGCCCTGAGGAGAATCGATACTCATACGCAATTCACATATTAGTAACGCACCTACCGGACGAATCTCGCGACAGAAGCAGTTCATGCTCCCTGACCGCTAGTGTTCGTACGGGAACCAGTTTCCTCAGCTTTCTCCCATGAGCATTGTCGTACAGAAATATGGCGGCAGCAGTGTTGCCGATCCAGAGAAGATCCGTCAGGTCGCCAAGCGCGTGATGCGCACCAGGGAACAGGGGCATCAGGTAGTGGTCGTCGTATCCGCCATGGGCGATACCACGGATGACCTGTTGACCATGGCCAAGCGCGTCTCTCCCAACCCGGAGCGCCGTGAGCTGGATATGCTCCTCTCCGTCGGTGAACGGATCTCGATGGCGCTGCTCTCCATGGCAATCCGGGAACTCGGCGGAGACGCAATCAGCTTCACGGGCAGCCAGGCGGGGATCGTCACCAACGATCGCCATGTCGATGCGCGGATCATCGAAGTGCGCCCCTTCCGGGTGCAGGATGAGCTGGCGCAGGGGAAGATTGTCATCATCGCCGGATACCAGGGGGTCTCGTACCGGAAAGAGGTAACTACCCTTGGCCGCGGCGGTAGCGACACCACCGCAGTCGCCATGGCTGCCGCGCTGGATGCCGAGTGGTGCGAGATCTGTTCCGATGTGGACGGTGTCTATTCCGCAGACCCGCGTGTGGTGCCAAATGCCCGGCGCATTCCTGAGCTGTCGCATGAAGAAACACAGGAGATGGCGGAGGCCGGGGCGAAGGTGCTGAACGCCCAAGCCGTGGAGTTTGCAAAACAGCGCGGCATCGCCATCTATGCCCGCGCCACCGCCCAGCCGCCGCCGGGGGACAGTCCGCTCTCAGACGGCACGATCGTGCGGAAATACGCATCGAAGCCCCCCGGAACCGTAGTCGGCGTGGCAAGTGAGAAGGATGTGTTTGTATTGCACGCCACCGACTGCACCGATGGTGTGCTCGAGTTTCTCGATGAGCAGCAGGTCTGCGGGAAACAGCTCCACCTCACCGCATTCAATGGCAACTCCACTACGGTGGACATGGTGCTTTCCCGTGAAAACCTCCACGACGAAGAGCGGCTTCGGCGAAAGCTGAATGAACGCTTCTGCGATTCCGTGCGGCTGGTGGATAGCCTCGGTGCGGTCAGCGTGATCGGAGCCGGGATCAATACGAGCTATAGGAACGTTCGCGCCGGCTCGGCAGCGCTCGCCGGAATTGGCGGATACATGGGCATCTCAACCTCCTCCTTCCGCATCACCTGGCTGCTGCCGCTGGCTTGTGTGGATGATGCCGTGCGGGCGCTGCACCAGACGTTTATCGAGGCAGTGCCGCATCCGGTGCCTTGAGGGGCGAAGTCTCGGTAGCGCGCTCAGTCCAATGGTGTAGAGGCGGCTCTGTCCCGAGCGGGC
>CBINJX010000625.1:0-4033 GCA_966251085.1 uncultured Verrucomicrobiales bacterium | reverse complement strand
TAGGTGATGCTGGAGAGACCGCCCTTCATGCCGCTCAGCTCGAAGTAGGTCTTCTCGCGCTCCTCAAAATTCAGTGCCCAGCTGACCTCCAGGATCAGGCTCGAGCCATTGTCGAAGCGAATGAGAGCCGACGCGAGATCCTCCACATCGAACTCTTTCTCCTGCTCCATCGCTAAAGCGCGCCCGATATGGGCAAAGGTGGAAGCGCTCACGGTTACAGCCTTGGGATTGCCCATGAGCCAGCGGGTAAGATCGAGGATGTGCACGCCGAGATCGATCAGCGGTCCCCCGCCGCTTTTCGACTTCTGGCCAAACCATCCGCCGAACCGCGGCATCCCGCGCATACGCCGCCATCCTGCGCTCGCGTAGTACACGTTGCCCAGCTTTCCGGCATCGATGATCTGCTTGAAGAACTGATGCTCAGGGCGGAAGCGCTGGTTGAAGTGGATCATGAACTTCTTGCCGCTTTTTCGGATCACGTCGCGCATTTCCAACGCCTCCGGGACGTCCATCGCCATCGGTTTCTCCCCGAGCACATGAAGCCCGCGCTCGAGTGCGGCTAAGGTCATTGGCTTGTGCAGAAAATTCGGAATGACGAGGGCCACGGCATCGATCTCCGCCTTCTCGATAAACTCCTCGAAATCCGTGAAGACCTGCGGCACCGCGAACTCCGACGCGGTCTTCTGCAGCAGGCTCGCATTCTGATCACAAATCGCCTGCACCTTCGCTAATGAGGACTTCTGGAAGTTCTCTACGTGTTTCCGGCCCATCCCGAGCCCGACAACACCCACGCGAACGATGGAAGACAGTTGATCGCCCATACGTTCAGAACATCGGAGCGCGAACTCTTTCCAGACGCGCATGTAAAGATCGTCCCTCGTGCCGGGTTAATCATAGATCCCGTACACGCATGAGCCGTTCCCTCCTCATTTTGCTCGCAACCGCAATTCTGGCACTCCCTGCTTCCGGTACGTCCAAAGCACCGCGAGATCCCATTCCTTCAACGCAATACGAGGAGCGCGAAATAACCGGATGGCGAGTTCATGTGAACCGCGAACTGCTCGAGAAACGGAAGGAAGTTGGCAGCCGTGCATTGGCTCTGTTGGAGACAAAACTCAAGGAGGTCACGGCTCTCGTACCTACGGCAGCCTTGGAAAAGCTTCGCTCTGTCCCCATCTGGCTTGGCGTAGATGATCATGACAAACCAAACGCAGTGTATCACCCGAGCGCCGAGTGGCTAAAGAACCATGGTTTCAACCCGGATAAAGCCCGCTCGGTAGAAATTCCCAATGCCGCTGTCTTCATCGAATGGTCAGATGACCAGCCTATGATCGTCCTCCATGAACTCGCCCATGCGTTCCATCATCAGGTCATCGGTCACTCCCGCACAGACCTGCGCGATGCATTCCGAAACGCACGCGAAAGCAAGCGTTATGATCAAGTGCAGCACGTCAGAGGGGCAATGAAGCGAGCATACGCGCTCAACAACGTGCAGGAGTTCTTCGCAGAGATGAGCGAAGCGTATTTCGGCCGGAATGATTTCTTCCCGTTCACCCGTGAGGAACTGAAGGAGCACGATCCTGAAACCTGCAGCCTCATCGAGCGGCTTTGGACGAACCCGAATTGATGCGGTTCCTGTTCTATTCCCCGCTTTCCGTTTGATCCTCATCAGCAGCCGCGCATGGTAGCGCGCGATGAGCCCCCGGATCTCCGTTTTCCTGATCGTATTCTCCTGGTTTGCACTGTTTGGGACTACTTCCGCTCAGCAGCCCAACGTTCCGCCAGGCTCACGCTTTGTGATGTCGCATTTCAAGAACGACGGTGGCGGAGGCGATGAGAGGCTATACATTTCGGTTTCACCCGATGGGCTCAACTGGACTGCTCTGAACGGAGGGAATCCGGTCTGGCAACCAGATGGCTGGCACGGCTTCGGGAATGTCGTCCGGGATCCATCCATCATTTACGACAACGGCTATTACTGGGTGGCTTACACATCGGGAAACTACGGCAATCACGAGTCGTTTGGGCTCGTGAAGTCCCGGGACCTACTGAATTGGACCGTTGTCGGTCAGATCAATGTGCTCGTACCCGGTGCACCGGATCAGTTGACCTGGAATCCCGTTTTCTTCCGCGACGGCGACGGCTCCGTCCATGTGTTCATCAACATCTCCCCGACAGGAGGCTCGACGTACAACCCCGCCGGAACCATGCGGACCTATGAAACGCATCCGGTGAATGCAGATTGGACCGAGTGGAGCACACCAGTGTTGATCAATCTTCCTGGCAACAACTCGAACGAGTTCTTTGCATGGAAGGAAGGTGATACCTATCACGCCATCTACGTCGATTTCTCCAGTGGCTCGGCTTGGATCAAAGTCTCCTCGCAAAGCCTTACGAGCGGATGGGGTAATGCGCAAACCATCGGATCACGAGGAATGGAGGGTGGTATGATCCTGAAGATTCCCGACGGAAGCGGTTACCGTTTCTATGCCGAACCCGGTAACGGCTCATCGGGCACTTACGCGACGAGCGACTTGAACGGGACGTTTACTGCAGGCACGGCGTTTCAACCGGTCCAATCGAGCATCGGAATGCGTAACGGCAAGATGACGGCCCTGGTTGGCACAACAAGCTTTACTGATTGGCAGGCACAGGAGTTATCGGGGCTGTCTCTTGCGGAGCAAAGCGCAACTGCCGATCCCGACAGCGATGGCCTTGTGAATCTTCTGGAAGCCGCATCCGCACTCGAGCCGCTCTCTCCAGCCCGAAATGGCCATCCGGTCCTCGGCGTGACTTCCCTCAGCCTGACCTATCGCCGGGCGCCATGGCTTGCAATCACGCTGCAGCCTGAGGCTTCACCCGATCTCTTCAACTGGGAGCTCAATAGCCTTCACACCGATTCGATCACGCTCCTGACCGACGGCACTGAGGAAATTGTCGTAAGAGATACAACGGCCACTTCCGCCGCACGCTTCATGCGCTTGCGCGCGACGATTCCCGCGGCCGCACCGACCACAATGACTCAAGTTCGGAAAGCTCCCATTCGTCGAACACTCCGCGCAAAAGCCACACGGCGCATGCGCTGATTCATCCGGGCACGAAGACATCCAATTGGCTTCTTCCCGGCACTGATCAATCACATTCGAGTCACACAAATTCTGGCTTCGAAATCTCCTACCGTTCGCAATACTCAGCGGCGCAATGAAACGCATACTCATTCCCCTCCTCGCCCTTACCCTTCCTGCTCTCGCCGTTGAGCAGAAGGACGGATGGATCTCGCTCTTCGACGGCAAATCCCTCGACGGCTGGAAAGCAAACGAAAACCCAGAGACCTTCTCGGTTAAAGACGGCCAGTTGATCGTCAAAGGCGATCGTTCCCACCTCTTCTACGTTGGCCCAGTACAGAACGCCAAGTTCAAGAACTTCGAGCTAAAGGCCGAGGTCATGACCAAGCCGGGTGCAAATTCCGGCGTTTATTTCCATACCGAGGTGCAACCGGAAGGTTGGCCAGCCAAGGGCTACGAGATCCAGGTAAACAACACCCACAAAGATCCGAAGAAAACTGCCGGAGTTTACGGTATCAAAGACAACTACGAAGCGCCTGCAAAGGATGGCGAGTGGTTCACGCTGTACATCAAGGTCGAGGGCAATCACATCCTCACGAAGGTCAACGACAAGGTGATTTCCGACTATACTGAGGAAGAGAATGCAAAGCGTCCTCGGGAATTCGCAGGACGCCTTCTCTCGAGCGGAACCTTCGCCATTCAAGGACACGATCCCGAAAGCGAAGTTCACTTCCGCAAGATCGAAGTGAAACCTCTGCCATAAGGCATCGCTCGAGTTCGTTTCCGTCTTCAACGCTGGTGTGCGTCGCACGCCAGCGTTTCTTTTTTGGAGTACTGATGGGGCACGGGCTCGACTCGTCGAAAGTTTGAGCGCCACCCGAGTTTGAGGTCTCGAAGCCGCTTGAAAGCGGGACCCTGAACCGCAGCGAGGCAGAGATCAGAGCATAAGAAAAAGCCCCACCCACACC
>CBINJX010000624.1:0-4040 GCA_966251085.1 uncultured Verrucomicrobiales bacterium | reverse complement strand
ATGCTTTCATCGACCTCCAAACGTGTCGCTCCGCCCCCGCTGGCGCTCGCTCCGCCTCCTGCGGCGCTCAATTAATAGTTCCAGGCGCAACCCCTCTATTTCCGCCCTGACGCGACTCAGACAGCCTCGTTACGGTTTCGCAGCGAGGCTCCAAGGTGGCAGAGCCGTCCCGGCTCTCCTATGGCGGTAAAGCAGCGGGATACCGCTGCCACTTTAGCTGTTCGTGTGAAAGAGCTGTCGGAAGCAAGATCCACAGATCCTTTCCGAAGAGTGCAAAGAACTCAACACTCAGCGCCGATCCATCGCGAGGCCTGCATTTTGCCCTTGCCGCCCCCCGCTTTTTCGACATAGTTCGCGTCCTGCTACGGACACACCGGTTTCGTAGTGATGTGGGGGTATAGCTCAGTTGGTAGAGCGCTTCGTTCGCAATGAAGAGGCCAGGGGTTCGAATCCCCTTACCTCCACCACATCAGATTCCCGACGGATCCTCCTCTGTGGTGTCAAATGAGGGATGGTAGCTGACCTCTCCCTGTGGACGCTCTGTTCCAAATGGAAGCGACAGGAAGAATTCTGGCGGTACACCTGGGAGGCGAAGATCCTGATCGCAAGTGAATCCAAAGCGTGCATAGAACGACGGTTCACCAAGCACGACGCATCCTTTTGCGCCCATCTCACGCAGGTTCGTCAATCCATGGCGAACCAGGGTCTGCCCGATCCCCCGCGCTTGGTGCGCAGGTGCGACCGATACAGGGCCGAGTCCGTACCACTCCTCCGTACCATCACTGATGCCGACCCGCGAAAATGCGATCTGGCCAACGACCGCTCCGTCCACCTCCGCAACCAAGGAGAGTTTCAGCGCTCGGGAACGGCGTAATGCATCGATGATGAGATGCTCCGTATGGCTGCTGTGAGGATGCTCAGCGAATGCATCGCGCGTGATCTTCGCAATCGGCTCAGCATCGCCGGGACATTCGTTTCGGATGACAAGGTTGGGCATGCGAGCTTCAACAGGTAACCGGATCTGGCAAGGAATTGAAGGCTGCACCTACTAGGGCTGGCAAGATTGGGAGAAGCAGTCCACCGATGGATTCATGCTATCCGTTCGATTTGGATGCTATCGGAATCAGAATCCGTCCCCAGCAGGCGGGAATATCAGATAGCTGAATTCGCCCGTCTTGCGCCGTGAACGTTCGTCCGGGCTCCAAGAGATCCACATAGCTGCCGAAATTCTCCGGAAGACCTTCGATGCTCAAGGAGACCGGTTTTGAATCGGCATTCACTGCAACAACCGCTGGCTCAGTATCGGTAAAACGCAAGAACGCCATCTGCTGATGTGCGACGAACAATTGCCGATATCCGCCACGCCGGAGTGCGCGCACTTTGGAACGGATCGTAGCAAAACGAGCAATTGCCCGCACCAGGTCGGGATGCGGCGCGGTCCGGGCACTCTCCGGAAAGCTCAGCGCCGGGCGCAGGGGAGAATCATCGCCGTGCACTTTTACACCCTCAAAGCCCCACTCGCTGCCGGCATAGATCGAAGGCACTCCAGGAATAGTGAAGAGTAGCAGGTATAGCGGGTACAGGTGCGCCGGTTCGCGAAGCGTGCTCGCCACGCGGTTTACATCGTGATTGTCGGCAAAGTTGTAGAGAGGGAGGTCACGGTAAATTCCGTCGGGGCCAAACTCCCGCTGCAATGAATAGGCGATCTCGAAGTAGTTCCGGTCGTTATGACTGGAGTATAGGCCTTTGTAGCACTCGTAGTTGGTGACGGAATCGAGCGTCGAAGAATTTGCCCAGTGGCGGTAATCCCCATGAATCACCTCCCCGAGCAGCCAGAAGTCCCGCCGAAGGCTGCGGCTGAAGGTCGCCAACTCGCGCAGGAACCCGAGGTCGATGACCTCCGCGACATCAAGCCGGAGCCCGTCGATATCAAAGTCCCTCACCCAGGAGGCCACCGCGCTGAACAGGTGCTCCCGGACTTCATGGTTATGGAGATTGAGCTTCACCAGATCGAATGCCCCCTGCCATGTGTCGTAAGCGAACGGGTCGCCATAGGGACTTCGTTGAGAGAAGTTCACCCCGGAAAACCAATCGCGGTAACGTGATTGTTGGCCATGCTCCAACAGATCGCGAAACGCCCAGAAATCCCGCCCTACGTGATGGAAGACGCCATCCAGGATGAGCCGGATACCATTTGCATGCAGTGCCCTGGCCAACTCGGCAAGATCCGCATTCGACCCGAGGCGCCGGTCTACATGGAAATAATCCGCGGTATCATACCCGTGAGCCGATGACTCAAACAGGGGCCCGAGATAAAGCGCATTCACTCCGAGATCACGCCAATGTCCGATCCATGAATGGAGCTGATTCAACCTTGGCTGAACCGGAGCTGTGAAATCATTGCGCCGGGGAGCACCGCAAAGCCCGAGCGGATATACATGATAGAAAACGGCGTCACGCACCCACCACGCTGAATTACTCATTCGGGAATCTCGGGTTCTGGAACTGAAAACTGTCTCCGCATTCCAACTATCGTATTTTGAGTCTTCGATTGGAAAACAAGGGACTATAGACCGTATCGACGTTGCCTCGCGTCTTGCGCTGTCGGGCACACAAACGAGAATGCCGAGGACTGCCGTGCCCTATGAATGCTGCGCCACTGCTTCACATGCCGTCACCTTGAGCGGGTGCGGCCATTTGCGTTAAAATCCTTCTCTTTGCGCGAAAGTAACCAGGCAGTGTTTACCAGGCCCACATGCGAGAAGGCTTGGGGAAAGTTCCCGAGCATCCGACGGCTTTTCGGATCATACTCCTCAGACATCAGCCCGAGGTCATTGCGAATGGAAAGAAGCCGTTCGAAAACCTCGAGAGCTTCGGAATACCGGCCGGCGAGCGCATAGTTATCGGCCAGCCAGAACGTGCAGAAGGGAAGGGTTCCCTCCCCTCGAGGCAGGCCATCAATGTCCTCCCCCTCGCGCTCGATGTAACGCCGCACAAACCCGTCTTCCATCAGTTCGCGTTCCACCGCGGCAAGGGTCGCACGCACCCGATAGTCATCGGCGGGTAGAAATCCGATGATCGGCAACCTCAGCAGACTCGCATCGAGCCGGTCACTCCCGTACTCCTGAACGAAGCAGTGGCGGTCCGGATCCACACCCCGTTCCAGGACTTCCTTCCGAATCTCTTCACGGTGCCACTTCCAACGGTCCACCGGCCCTTCGAGATTTGAGCATTCGACCGCCCTTATTGCCCGGTCAAATGCCAACCAGGCCATCACCTTCGAGTGCGTGAATTGGCGGCGTGGTCCGCGCACCTCCCAGATCCCCTCATCTGGTTCCTTCCAGGCAGACTCGAGGAATTCGAGGATCACCCGTTGCATGTGCCATGAGCTTGGATTCGGCTCGATTCCAGCCTCTCGTGCTTCCTGCATGGCGTGGAGGAGCTGACCGTACACATCCAGTTGGAACTGTTGTGTTGCTCCATTCCCGATGCGTACCGGTTTGGAGTCTTCGTAGCCGGGCAACCAGGAAAGCTCGAATTCGTCCAATCGCCGCTCACCCGCGACGCCATACATGATCTGGAGCTGGGCGGGGTCACCGGCCACAGCACGCAATAGCCAATCTCTCCAGGCGCAGGCCTCGTGAGTATAGCCTGCGGTCAGCAGCGCATCGAGAGTGAAGGCGGCGTCACGG
This sequence comes from uncultured Verrucomicrobiales bacterium, assembly GCA_966251085.1. GTDB lineage: Bacteria > Verrucomicrobiota > Verrucomicrobiia > Chthoniobacterales > Chthoniobacteraceae > CBINJX01. The sequence continues at coordinate 348 of CBINJX010000624.1, read as the reverse complement.
AGCCAACAGAACCGATAATCCCAATTGCGAACTCCGCCGATTTTCTCAGGCAGCGAAGTGGTAGCTGCGGCAACGATTCCGCCGGTGGGTGCATACGTCAGCGCCTTCAGGGTCGTGAGTGAACGTTGTACCGCATCCGGCCACTGCGTGGCATGGATGTCGGCTTGGTCGTTCCACTGCCGCCACCAGCGTTCCGTTCTCTCGAGTGCCTGAAATGGATTCGATCGGCTTCTCCCCGACTCATGCGATGGATGCCATAAAAGGATAAACGGATGCCTATCGCCCTCCTGCACTTCGAATTCCGCCACGGTGCTGAGATCTTCTCCCCGCGTCTCAACCGAAGACCAG
>CBINJX010000623.1:0-4055 GCA_966251085.1 uncultured Verrucomicrobiales bacterium | reverse complement strand
CGTCTCGATCAGTGGCTCTGTGTACTCGCTCGATCAAACCTACGAAGCCCGACAGATTGGTGGCGCGGATCTTAAACTCCTGCGGATTCTTGGTGATCCGGGACTGGAACCGTTGGAGTTGATCGAGGCCGCAGATTCAGACCTCGGGAAGGACGTCACCTTCATTGGCTGGGGCCAAGGCAAGGGGAGCGAGATCCCAAGCCAGGGGTGGAATTGGGGGGATGATAGCACACGGATGCAGCGATGGGGATTAAATGTCACAGGGACCAGCTATGGACCTTCCGGCAGTCCCAATTTTCTCACTACTACGTTCGATCGTCCGGGGATCCTGAGGCCGAGCAGCAAAGGTGAAGACGAGTTTTCGTTGAGCCTTGGGGATTCCGGCGGCGGCTTGTTTGCGCAGTACGATGGTGCCTGGAAGCTCATTGGCATCGCTTCTGCAGTCGAAATTCAGGGGCAGGCACTTTATGATAAGAACTCCTCCCTGGCCCTGGACCAGCCGTCGTCCAGCTTCTACACGCCAGTGAAATCGTATCGAAGCGAGATCATTGCGGCGATCCCGGAGCCCTCCGCTTTTGGCTTTCTCATGATGGGATGCGTCGCCTTGCTAGGACGCATGCGCGTCCGCCGATAGCACTCGCATACACGCATATCGCAGGACCTGCTGCGAAGAGAACGTAGCGCCTGCCAGATCGCCACCTCGCCACGCCCATGCACTTACCTCGGCTTGTCTTTCTCTTCCTCATGGCTCTCGCTTCCAGTGCGCAGGCAATTATTCTTTTTGGGGAGGATGAGAATGCAAACCGCAGAGAGCCTTCCAACGGTGCGCCTTGGCACCACGTGGCTCGACTCGACAATGGCGTCACGTCGCCGGCTTCCGGTGTTTATCTCGGCGATCGTTTTGTTCTCACCGCGGATCATGTCACCACGCCGGTGTCTGTGCGGATCAATGGTGTAGACTACCAGCTCGATAGTTCCTTCAAACCGAAGCAGATCGCTGGAGTCGACCTGAAGCTTTATCGAATTGCAAGGGACCCGGGGCTTCCAAAGCTGAAGCTGCTGAAACCGCAGGAAACGGACCGGGGGAAAAATTGCACGATCATCGGATGGGGCCTGGGAACGGGGGGATCGGTTCCGAAACAGGGATGGAAGTGGGGCGATGACACGACGCGCCTGGCACGGTGGGGAACGAATCGGACGGGGAACCAGTATAAGACGTTATCCGGTCGGCGCTTCCTGAAGACCGCCTTCAACGCGAAGACTTCGCCAAATGAGGCGGGACTGGCCGGAGGAGATTCGGGTGGGGCGCTCTTTGTGAAAATCGGTGGCGTGTGGAAGCTGGCTGGAATCGCCGTGGATGTGCAGACGATGGGGCGCACGTTTTATGATGCGGATCTGAAAAGCCCGGGACATCAGCCGGAACTCAGTTATTACATACCGATCCGGCTCTACGCTGCAGCGATTCTGATGGCGATGGCGGAGTAGGGGACGCGTGGATCAAAAAAACTTTCGGCACTCTGTCACAGGCCGGAGGGCCTATTTCGTCATTCCTCATGAAGCGGCGATCTTGCCTGCCGCTCTGAGTACCAATGAACGAATCTATGAATTCCTCTCCCTTGTTTGATGTTGCGGTGATCGGTGGCGGTCTGGCGGGGCTTGCGGCTGCTGGGTTTGCAGCCCGTGCGGGGCGGTCAGTCATCCTGTTCGAAAAGGCGCCGCAGCCGGGTGGACGCTCTACCACGCACACCACCGGGGGTTTCCACTTCAATCAAGGGCCGCACGCTCTCTACAGGGGCGGCGAGGGGATGGTCGTCCTGAATGAACTGGGCGTGAAATATAGTGGCACACAGGCCAGCTCCGACGGGAGCTGGGCACTCAGGAATGGTGGCAAATTTCCGCTGCCCCGAACGCCGGAGTCATTGATGGCGTGCAACTTCCTCTCTGAGGCAGCCCGACGCGAAGCGGTCACGCTGTTTGGATCTTTGGGACAGCTTCCCACCGGTGACTGGGCGCATATGCCACTTCGCGAATGGTTGCATAAGTATATCGCTCACGAGGATCTGCGGGGGCATGTCGAGGCGCTCATCCGCTTGGCCACCTACTGCAATGATCCGGAGCATCAGAGCGCCGGGGCTGCGCTGGAGCAGCTGATCACGGGTGGAGCCGGGGTGGATTATCTCGATGGCGGTTGGCAGACGCTGGTCGAGGCATTGCGCGATGTCGCGCGAGAGGCAGGTACCAGAATCGAGACCCGCTCCCGGGTGACTCGGATCGAGAGTGATGGAGGGACCGCGGTGATTCGTTTGGAGACTGGTGGCAGCTGCATTGCCCGCTCCGTGATCTCGACGGTTTCACCAGATGCGGTCGCGCGCATGGTGAACGGTGGCGATATTCCCTCCCTGCGCAGCTGGGCTGGCGATGCCATCCCGATCTATGCAGCCTGCCTGGATGTCGCTTTGCGGCGTTTGCCGGAGCCTGCACATCAATTCGCCATCGATCTCGACCGGTCTCTCTATTACTCCGTGCACACGCGCTCCGCCAGGCTCGCCCCGGGTGATGCCGCAGTGATCCAGCTTGCAAAGTATTTGCCGACGGATGCGGAGGATTCCCGAGAAAGTGTAGAGGGGGAGCTCGAGCGCCTGCTTGATGTCATGCAGCCCGGCTGGAAGAGTGAGTTGGTGACGAGCCGATTCCTACCTCGGATGCTGGTTGCAAATGCGGTGGCGACTGCGAAGCAAGGCGGCACTGCAGGCCGCCCGGGACCCGCCGTTCCGGAGATTCCGAATCTTTTCGTGGCCGGTGATTGGGTGGGACCTCACGGAATGCTCGCAGATGCCTCTCTTTCCAGCGCAAAGCAGGCGGCGCTGCTGGTGGGGCAATGGCTGGAAAGTGCGCCTTCCCAAGTGGCTCCCTCGCTGGAGGCTGCTGCCATTGGGTAGTGATTAGATTTGGGTAATCCTCGAACATCTCCCGCTGTGTCGCAGATCGATTCATCCACCTCCTCGCTCCACGTCTTCCAGACGAGCCGCTCCCTGCTCTTCGGCATTGCTTATCGCATGCTGGGCAGCGTGGCGGAGGCGGAGGATATGGTGCAGGAGACATTCCTGCGCTGGCAGCGGCAATCTGCCGAAGAGATCCGCTCTGCGAAAGCGTGGCTGACCTCGACCATTACGCGCCTGTGCATCGATCATCTCCGCTCGGCCCGCGTACGGAGGGAGGAATACGTGGGGGTGTGGTTGCCCGAGCCGCTGCTGGAGAAGCCAGAGAAGCACCACGACAAGAATATGGCGCTGGCGGATTCACTCAGCACGGCTTTCCTGGTGTTACTCGAGACGCTTTCTCCAACCGAACGTGCGGTTTTTCTGCTGCGTGAGGTGTTCGAGTACGATTACCCCGAGATCAGCCAGATTATCGGCAAGAGCGAGGCGAATTGCCGGCAGATGGTGCGACGGGCAAAGGATCATATCAGTGCAAGGCGTCCCCGCTTTCCGGCGGACCCGATACATGGGGACCGATTGGTCGGAAAGTTTCTCGATACCTGCCGAATGGGTGACACCGCCGGGCTGCTATCGCTCCTGAGCGAGGAGGCGGTTCTTTACTCCGATGGTGGAGGCAAAGTAGTCGCAGCCCCGCGTCCGATTGCGGGGGCTGCAAAGGTTGCGCGTTTTCTGGTCGGCGTCAGCAAGGTGGTTCCTGCGGGAACAGAGCATTGCTTTGCGATGATCAACGGTGCGCCCGGTTTCCTGCGGATGCTGAATGGGCAACTGGTCCAGACGACCACTCTGGAGATCGTCAATGGCCGGATTGAGGCGATTTATATCGTGCGGAATCCCGAGAAACTGAAGCACGTGCGAATGACGAATGACGAATGACGAATGGGGCGCTCCTTCGGTCATTGGAGCTTCGGACTTCTTTCGACATTCGTCATTCGAACTTCGTCATTTCTCACAACCGTCCCCGCTCCCTGTAGAATTCGTGCCGGGCGGTGATGTCCTGGATGTAGCGTTTCGTCGAAGCGATATCCATCACAGCGAGAAGGTCCTGGGCCGTGGTTT
>CBINJX010000622.1:0-4056 GCA_966251085.1 uncultured Verrucomicrobiales bacterium | reverse complement strand
TCACCTGTGGTCATGAATGGCCACGGGAAACGGAATCCGCCGGACCGCGGGTTGTGAAAGATGCCAATGGCACGGTGCTCGCAGACGGTGACGCGGTGACGTTGATCAAGGATCTGAAGCTGAAAGGTTCCTCCCAGGTGATCAAGGGAGGGACGAAGGTGAAGAGCATCCGGCTCGTCGAGGGCGACCACGAGATTTCCTGCAAAATCGAGGGGAGCGCTATAGGCCTGAAGGCGTGCTTTGTAAAAAAAGCCTGATCATGGACCGAACGGCCGTGATCCATTCACACACTGGCAACCGCTTCGCGACACGCTAGATTTCCGCCAGTGGAAGCTGAACCGCCCGATTATTACGCCATCCTGGGACTCGACCGCCGCTGTACTCTGGAGCAGATCCGGAAAGCGTACCGGTTGCTCGCGAAGCGGCATCATCCTGACGTCAATGCAGGCTGCGCTGAATCGGCCATACGGACCCGGGAGCTGAACGAGGCGCACGAGACACTCAGCGATCCCGTGCGTCGGCGTGCGTACGATCGTGAACTCCAGCAACGCGAAACCAACCGGCGTCCGGGCCGGAGCGGGACGATCGAGAAAAACATCGTCCACGACGTTCATCTGCGGATCGATGAACTGCTGCGCGGGGTCTCACTGGAGATCAATGTGAACGACCCGGCGAATCCCGAGGGACCGGAAACTTATCAGCTGGAGGTGCCACCCGAGACTGCGCCGAATGCGCGTCTTCGGGTTCCACGAACGGGACCTTTCCAGGGCGGCTTCGTACAGGTGCGGGTAAAGGTCCGGCCCAATGCTCGATTCAAAGCGCGTGGCTCCGATCTTCGCTGTGACCTGCGGATCAATGCTCACCGTGCTGCGCAGGGCGGAACGGAAATGCTGCCAGGTGCGAGCGGCACCCAGGTTCGTGTTCAGATTCCTGCAGGTGTTGGTCGGGGTGAGATCCTGCGTGTTCCCGGTGAAGGGTTACCAAAGCCGCGTGGAGGCCGAGGCGACCTGCTGGTGAAGATTACCTACCGGCCGGAGGTGCGGGTTACTCGAAGTGGTCGGTGGTAACTCGGTAAGCTCATGGCGGAAGGTTGCGAACGGAAACGTTCTGGAGAAACCGGAGGCTCAAAAGAAACTGCCGGAGAAGGCACAGTCTCCTTCTTGTGTCCCTCGCGCATCTTTGTGGCCGCTCATCGGCTGTTCTTCTCTATACGTTTTGAGAGACCGTCGTATTCACGACCACGATATCCTCCGCGTGTAAGGAACAATACACCCTGTCACCCTCATGAAGCGCCTCTTGGCTGGCGCTCTCGTTTGCGACGACGGCAGTCAACTCGAGCCCGCCCGCAGTCCGCAGGGAGAGCTGATCGGTAACTCCCATGAACACCTCCTCCACCACCACGGCTTCGAACCCGTGCGTCCCGCTCGGCCTCTGTTTGGACAGATGGATCTTCTCGGGGCGGATGGAGACCATCAAATCGGATGAATCTGCGGCAAGGTCCGCAGTTTCCACCCACACGTCGATCTCCGATGCCAGCCGCAGAGATACGCGTCCCGCTTCCCGTTGCATTACTTGAGCCGGGAGAAGATTGGTCTGACCTACAAACTCGGCGACAAACGCGCTTCGCGGAGCGTGGTAGATTTCCGATGGCGTGCCGATCTGCTCGATCCTGCCGTGATTTACGACCGCAATCCGGTCCGACATCGTGAGCGCTTCCTCCTGATCGTGAGTCACGAAGACAAACGTGATCCCGAGCTTCCTCTGCAAATGCTTCAGCTCACGCTGCATCCGGTACCGCAGCTTCGCATCGAGTGCAGATAACGGCTCATCCAGCAAGAGCACCTTGGGCTCACACGCAAGAGCCCGCGCAAGCGCCACTCGCTGCTTCTGACCACCGGATAGCTGATGCGGGCGACGGCTTTCCAAGCCAGCAAGCGACATCAATTCCACGGCTTTCTTCACCCGGTCTGCCACCTCACGTCTGGACTTCCCCTGCATCTTCATGCCGAAGGCGATGTTCTCCGCAACCGACAGGTGCGGGAACAGCGCGTAATTCTGAAACACCTGATTTACGTTACGCCGGTAAGGAGGCAGATGCGTTACGTCCTCGCCGTTGATCCGCACCTCGCCTGAGGTAGGCGTCTCGAAACCGGAGATCATCCGAAGTAACGTCGTCTTACCGCATCCGGACGGTCCCAGCAGCGTCAGAAACTCCCCAGCCTTTACGGAAAGACTCACCTCATCAACGGCAGTGAAGTGGCCGAAGCGTTTGACGACATTTTTTAGCTCAACCATGAGGTAGCAGCGCAGCGATGCGTTCAGTTGTTTGACGCGCCTTCCCGGCGCACGATCCGGAGCGTGAGAAGAAAAGCCACGGTGAAGAGGAGCAGCAGCGTAGTCCCGAGTGCCGCTCCAAATGGCCAGTCACGGGCTTGGAGAAATTGGTTCTGGATAACATTCCCCACCATCGGGACACGTCCCCCACCCATTAGCTCGGTGATGGCAAACATCCCAATCGCAGGGATAAAAACGAGCAGGATACCTGCGACAATCCCCGGCATCGTCAGAGGCGCAATCACGTGGAAGAACGTCCGTACCGGCCCGGCACCGAGATCCATCGCCGCCTCCATGAGCGAGCCGTCGAGTTTTTCCACGCTACCGTAGATCGGCAGGATCATGAACGGCAGGTAGGAGTAGGTCAGTCCGATAATCACCGCCGTCGGCGTGTAAAGAATCTCCAGAGGCTCCGCCACGACACCGGCATACAGCAGCAGACCGTTCAACATTCCTTCCTGATTCAGAATCGTGATCCACGCGTAGGTGCGGATCAGGAAACTGGTCCAGAAAGGAATCATCAGCAATGTGATGAGGAGATTCCGCCGTGCCTCCGATGTGCGGCCGATGAAGTAGGCCACCGGATATCCCATCACGAGACACAGCAGAGTAGTCACTCCGGCATACCCGAGCGATCGGAGCAGGATCTTCAGATAGGTCCCGGTAAAGACCCGCTCGTAATTCTCCAACGTAAATGTGTATGCAACCGGAGCGTCTGTACCGCGCTCGCAGAAGCTGTAAACCAGCAGAATCACCGCTGGCACGAGCACGAAGGCGATCAGCCAGAGCAGCATTGGAGACAGAAGCAACCAACCGCGCCAGCCGGGTTTACGGCTGGCACTCTGGAAGCCTGCTGGAGCGCCGAGGCTGATCTGCATCTGCGAGAATCGAGCAGTTCCGCCTACTCGTTCTTCAGGTCAGTCACGAGCTTGTCGATCGCAGCGGAGCGGTCCTTGGCGATCGCCCGGAAGGTATCGAGCTTCACATCACCGGGAGGGAAACTCGCCGCGTTCGAGAGCTGCTCGGGACTCAGCAGCTTGCGCCCTTCCGCATTCGCCAAGGTGTAGGGAAACTCCTCCCACACCTGCACGCTCACCTTCGGCTGGAGCACATAGTTCATGAACTTCTCGGCGAGTTCCTTGTTCCGCGCTCCCTTCGGAATTGCGAGGCAATCGATGAACTGATGGGTTCCCTCCGGAAGCACATAATCAAAAGAAACCTTCCGCTTCCCTTTCGAGTTCTTCGATTCCTCGATCAGTTTCGCAGCCTCTCCGCTCCAGACGATTCCCAAGTCCACATCGCCATTCAGAAGCGCGGTTTTCGGGCTATCCGAATCGAAGACCTTCACGAGTGGCATCCATTTCGCGAGCACCTCCCTGGCCTTCGCGAGATTTGCGTCGCTCATGTCGTTGATCGGAATACCAAGCGACGCGAGTGCCCAGGAGACCAACTCGCGGTTGTCGTTCACCACCACGATCCGGCGCCTGTATTTATCCTGAAAGACATCTGCAAAGGTGCGGATCGGCTCCTTAATCTTATTCGTATTGACGACAACCCCGACCGAACCGGTCATCCACGTCACGGAGAATTTTCCCTCCGGGTCATGGGGCATCTTCGTGAACTTTGGATCGAGGTTCTTGATGTTAGAGATATTGGTCAGATCCAGTGTCTCGAGCCGCCCCTCCTTCGCCAGTTCTTCGACTACATAATCCGAAGGCTGAA
>CBINJX010000621.1:0-4057 GCA_966251085.1 uncultured Verrucomicrobiales bacterium | reverse complement strand
CATGCAAAATCGCTGGCGGCCTGACCTCATCGCCGCCACAAAAGAACTCGCCCCGCCGATGCTCCGTTGGGGTGGCCTCTTCAGCGCCTACTACCGCTGGCGCGAAGGAGTCGGCCCGCGCCCGCAGCGCAAGCCGATGCACAACCTCGTCTGGGGCGGCATCGAATCCAACCAGATCGGCACCGCAGAATACCTCGACTTCTGTCGGCAGGTCGGCTCGGAGCCGCTCATGTGCGTGAACTTCGAAGCCGAGGGTGACCCGCGCTGGTCGATCAACGAACTCGGCGAGGAACGCTCCGGGAATGCCGCCGAAGCTGCGGCGTGGGTGGACTACTGCAACAACCCTGACAACGCCGAGCGGATCGCCCACGGTTTCCGCGAACCCTTTCCGATCCGCTTCTGGCAACTCGGTAATGAGACGTCGTATGCCCCCAGCCGATTCAAAAAGGATTGGGCGATTCGCAAAACTATCGAGTTCAGCCAGGCGATGCGGAAGGTCGATCCGACCCTGAAGTTCATCGCGTGGGGAGACAGCGGCTGGGCGCCAGAGATGATCGAGAAAGCCGGAGAGCATTTCGACTACCTCGCCTTCCATCATCTCTTCGACCCCGGCAAGCCGCTCAACGATACCGAGTACACACGCGACCCCGCCGCCACTTGGGAGGCGTTGATGGGCACCGTCAAGCGCCAGGAACGCAAGCTCCTCGAAATCCGCTCCCAGGTGGAGCGCACGAAGACACCACTCGCCCTGACAGAGAGTCACTTTACCATGCGCGGGCGTAACCGCTGCGACCTCAATTCTGCCTGGGCCACAGGGGTCGCTTACGCGCGTTTCCTCAACCTCCACCAGCGCCACGGTGATCTCCTGAAGATCGCCAATATCGGCGACTTCTGCGGTACACGCTGGCAGACCAACGTCATCATGATCCCTACACCGGGAGGCAAGAGTTACCTGATGCCGGTAGGGAAAGTAATGGCCCTCTATAGCAAACACACCGGCCGCCAGGCGGTGCGCGTGACTAGCAATTCACCCGAGCTCGACATCGTCGGCAGCCGTACGGACGGAAAGTTTTTCCTGCACGTCGTCAATACGGATCGCACCCGCTCCCACTCGGTCCGTCTGGCGATTGACGGACATATCATCGATAGCGGCATCGCTTACGAGATCGCGACCGATCCCACTGCCGAGATTACCTCTTTCGAAGACGACCCGATGAAGGTCCGCGAGAAACCTGTCGCGCTCGACCAAGGCTTAACCTTTGCCCCAGCCTCCGTCACCGCTCTCGTACTCACCACCCGGACGGCATAGACCAGTTATGGCTGAATAGGCCTTTATGGAGGCGGCGCGATCCCGGATCAAAACGAGGAACGTGCCGCCTCTGATTTTTGGCGGTGACAAAGGCGGAGGACGGCTGAACAAGGAGTGATTCGGTTCGGAGCGAGGCTCCAAGGTGGCAGAGCCATCCCGGCTCTCCTTCAACGTGAAAGCGGCGGGACGCCGCTGCCACGTTCCCCCACGCTCAACGCCGCAGGACTGCGTGAATCGGAAAGTGATCCGACGGCGTGCGCCCGTCGCGATCCGGGCGATCGATCTCGGCGCCAACAACCTTCCAGTCTCGCGACACGCCAATCCAGTCGATCCGGGCAGACTTGCTCGGCGCCGAAAGAAACGGCGTCGTTGTTCCCTCCATGTCCTCACGCTTCGGATGCGCCACCCGGTAGGTGTCCACGACTGGTGACGGTTCATTCTCACGCTCCCCGAATAGTGCTTTATACGGCTCGCTCCCTTCCGCCGAATTGAAGTCACCCGTGACGATCAGGGAGCAATCTTTCCCGAGTGCAACGAGCTTGTCGCGGGTGAGTTTCGCTGACTCGACCCGAGCCACCTTGCCCCGATGATCAAAGTGAGTGTTGATCCACAAGATCGGTTTTCCCTCCTTCGTTTTGTCCTTCAGCCGAACCCAGGTCGCCATGCGCGGCAATGAAGTGTCCCAACCCATGCTGCCCGCTTCGGCAGGCGTTTCACTCAACCAGAAATGTCCGCCGTCCAGCTTCTCGAAACGATCCTTCCGCCAGTAGATCGCGGTCATCTCGCCCTTCTCGGCACCATCTTCGCGCCCGGCCGCCAGGACATCGTGGTTCGGCAATGTTTGCGCCACAAAATCTCGCTGGAAACCGAGCGTCTCCTGCGTTCCCAGCAGGTCCGGGTTTGCGGACTTGATCGTCTGCGCCATGAAATCCTTCCGCTTATCCCAATGGTTTTCGCCGTCTTTCGCCGTGCCGTAGCGGAGATTGTAGCTCATCACTTTGATATCCCCTGCGGAATCAGGGTCTGCCGCGGCCAAGATCGGCACTACGGAAGCAGTACAAAGGATCGCGAGGAATGAGCGTCGGAGGAGTTTCATATTCAGGGAGAGGCTTCCGAAAAAGCGCGGGACAGATGCGAATGTCGAGTACAACCCGAATGCCCAAAAATTTGCCTTCGGCCTTACCAAAAGGGTAATCGACTCGCGATCCCCTCATCAGATCCATGAAATCATCTCTGCCACTCCTCGTCGCAGCCGCTATCGCCTCTCCGATATTCACCGCTGCGCAGACTTCGCCTACGAGCGAGCAACGCCTGCAAGTCGCCCCTGAAAGTCCCGACTACTGGCCGGGGAAATACGTGAAGCTCCCAGCAGTAAATAACACCGCTCCAGCAAAGCTTACGTACATAACGATCAAGAAGGTGAACGGGGAGTATGAGATCGAAGGTTTTGAGGGGCGGAAATTCGTAATGACGAATTTCAATCGGTCACTGAATGAAACCACAACCAGCTCAATTTTAACAAAGCCCCTTGCCCGTCTCGGTATGGGAACGGCCACTTTGCAAGCACACGGAGTTCTGCAGATCGTCATCGATGTGTTTGTTGGGGACGAGCACTTCTATCTGGTCCGGGCTGAGCCAGTGCACGAGTGAAGGAATTACGTGAATGGAGCATTTCTGCCTCGTTCCATAGGAAGACCCACTTGGCTCGTCGCACCCTTGGAGAAGCGAGAATTAACGATTGGGGCAACAGAGCCGACACCAGTAGCCGGGCAAACTGATTACTGATTACTTCATCCCCCGCCCCAGCTTCTACCCAGAGCCTTCTCGCTTCCACTCAGAATTCCCGTCCCCTGTTCCGTTGCCGCCCAGCGGCTCACCTTACCGTTCGGCCCTACGCACTCCCCACCCGCCAGCGCCCGGTCGATCAAAGCGCGAACGTGATTTTCGTCCGCTTCCTCCGCGACAAAAACCACCCGCACCCTGCCCAGTAGTTCGCTCCACTCTGCAGAGGTGTGATGCGGCCAGCGGCACGCTCCTGCGTGATCCCAGCTTCCGCACAACGCCAGCGTGACAGCACCACCGGGAGCTGCCGGATCGCCATCCGGTGCCAGGAGGAGCGTCGCACATTGCACGTAAGATTGTTTCATCGCGCTATCTCAACTCCTCGATGCCTCGAAGGGAATAGAGAGCGATGACCAGAAAACCGGCTGCCATTAGTGTTCGCCTTTTCGTGAAACGAAGCCCACTCATGATGCCTCACAAGTTGTTGCCAAACACTCGGTCGAACTGATCACTGAAGCGGAAGATATATACTTCCCACTCAGTCTTTGGGCGGAAAAACATGAAGTCCCAGAACACTGGTGCACCCGAGTGGTGATAGGCAATGACACGGAATCGGATGAACGACTCGCCATACTGCTTCTTAGGAAGCGATATAGAAGGAGCGTAGCAAATACGGGGTATATACGGGGTATGTACGAGGTCACTGGCAGGTAAGTACGAAGAAAGATAGGAGGCACAGTGCTCTACCAGGCCATTTATACCGCCTTTAAGGCTCTAATGTAGGTACACCTATTTTCTTGATGCTAAGGATGGGTGTTTTGACAGAATTGATGATCTTTTGTGTGTAAGGGCCTATGAACTTAGGTTTTGTTGTCGCATCAACCAGTGAAGTAATAGCCACAAGGTCAGGTGCTGTTTGCTGTGCATAGTTGATCACTTCATCCGGAATGGTTTCACCAGAACCCC
>CBINJX010000620.1:0-4061 GCA_966251085.1 uncultured Verrucomicrobiales bacterium | reverse complement strand
CCACGGTCTTTTGCTTAGGTGAACAAGCGGTCCTGTTCGACGGGGCGTATCGGGGTGCCGCTTCCCATCGAGAAAATGGAAACGACCATTGCCGAGTTGGCGGGGAAGCTTTCGTCGGATGGCAGTAAGAGTGCCGCGGAGGCGATCATGACGAGCGATACCTTTCCAAAGGAGATTGCCGTCGAGTTGAAGATCGGTGGCAAAGTCGTGCGGATCGGGGGAATTGCGAAGGGCGCCGGAATGATTGATCCGAATATGGCGACCATGCTCTGCTTCATCAGCACCGATGCCGCGATCGAAAAGGGGGAATTGCAGGAAGCGCTTTCCTTGTCGGTGGAACAGTCGTTCAACCGGATCACCATCGACGGCGATATGAGCACCAACGACACGGTGATCGCTCTTGCGAATGGGATGGCGGGGAATGCAATGCTCCGTACGGGGACCCCGGAGTTCGAGAAATTCCAGCGTGCACTCGATTACGTGACGAGGAACCTCGCGCGACTGATTGTGGAGGACGGGGAAGGCGTAACGAAATTCGTAGAGGTACACGTAAATGGCGCCGCGACTTTCTCAGATGCGCGTCGCGCGGCGGAGGCAGTCGCCAAATCGACTCTCGTAAAGTGTGCCTGGTTCGGCGGTGACCCGAACTGGGGGCGTCTCATGGATGCGATTGGCTACTCCGGAGCAAAGGTCCGTGAGGAGATTGTCGATATTTACTACGACGGCGTGATTGCCGTGAAAGGCGGCGTCGCCAGCCGTACCCCGTTCGAGAAATTGCAGGAAGTCGCTGCCAAGAAGCGCTTCAAGGTGACCATCGACCTCCATCTCGGGCCTGCGGAATACATCGTTTATACGACGGACCTTTCCACAGATTACGTAACGCTGAATATGGGGGAGTAGGTACTGGGTGAGAGTTGAAGGTTGAGTGCTGAGGGCCGATTCGAAGTATTCGGTCCCTCCCGGGTAGCGAGGAAGCCTTTCAAAGGCTCTTGCGGTGCAGGTCCCAGATTTTACTGCACGGCTCCCGATACTTAACTATCGACTCTCAACAGCTTGGATTGGCCCTCACCCCGCAACTCTCAACAACCAACTTTCCAAAATGGCTCAATCACCCACTGTACGCGCTGAAGCGCTGATCGAAGCACTTCCTTTTATCCAGAGATTCCGCGGGCAGTTGTTTGTCATCAAATACGGCGGCAGCGCGATGGAGGACGAGAACGTGGTGGAGCGTTTTCTCCGCGATGTCGTTTTCCTCGAGGCGGTGGGCATCAATCCCGTGCTCATCCATGGTGGTGGAAAGGCGATTACTCATCGGATGCGTGAGGCTGGCCTGAAGCCGCGCTTTGTGAATGGTCTGCGCGTAACCGATGAACAGTCGATCCGGATTGTGGAGGACGTGCTCGATACGGTGATCAATCCCGGCATCGTGAAGCAGGTGAACGATTTCGGCGGCAAAGCCGTGGGGATCCCGGGGAAAACCGTCTTGGTCGCAAAGAAACTGCCCCCGCAGACAGAGGGGAAAGCGACGCTGGTCGATCTTGGATTTGTAGGTGAGGTGACTGGACTCAACCTGGACCCCATCCATGCCGCTCTAGCGGAGGAGGCAGTGCCGATCCTTTCCCCTCTCGCCCGTGACGAGAATGGCGTCACTCTGAATATCAACGCTGATACAGCGGCGGGAACTATCGCAGGTGCGCTGAAGGCTGCGAAGATGATCTATCTGAGCGATGTACCCGGGATCATGCGCGATCCGATGGATAAAGAATCGCTGATTCCCTCCGTGAACCGCGACAAGATCGAACATCTCATGGAGGAAGAGATCATCGCGGGAGGCATGATTCCGAAGGTGGAATCAGCACTGCACGCGATTTCCCAAGGCGTAAAGAAGGTTCACTTCATTGATGGTCGTACCCCGCACTCTCTCCTGCTGGAGATCTTTACTAATGCGGGTATCGGGACAGAGATCGTTCCGTAAGGCGCTGAGTGTTAATATTCGAAAGGCGGCATGTCCCGGGAGGACATGCCGCCTTTCTTTTTTCCAGGGCGAAGTGACTGCCGGGAGGGGCTAGAGCCTACTTCGCGTAAAACTCCACGATCTTATTGACCACATACTGCTGCTCCTCCTCGGTGAGTTCCGGGTAGATCGGCAATGCGAGCGTTTCGTGGGCGGCGCGTTCGGATTCGGGGAAATCGCCTTCGAAGTATCCGAGATCCTTGAAGCACTCCTGCAGGTGAAGCGGGAGCGGGTAGTACACCTCGGTCCCGATGCCATTGGTCTGGAGATGCTTTCGCAGTTCCTCCCGTCTTGGAGCGCGGATGATGAACTGATTATAGATGTGGTGGTTCTTGAGTCCCGTTCCTGCCCATGGCTCCTGTGGCAGAGCAAGCACACCATCCAGGCCGTGGTGAGCGAATTTTTTCCGGTAAAATGCCGCCCGTTCCCGCCGGCCTTCACTCCATGTGTCGAGATGCGGTAATTTGACGTTCAGTACTGCAGACTGGATCGCATCGATGCGGAAGTTCCCACCGATGTACTGATGGTAATAACGGGGCTCCATCCCATGATTCCGCAGCGCCCGCATCTTTGCCGCCAATGCGTCATCCTGGCAAACCACCATTCCGGCATCGCCAAATGCCCCGAGATTCTTCGTTGGGTAGAAAGAGTACCATCCGGCAGCGCCGATTGCGCCCGCCTTACCGAGGGGATGTTCCGCCCCGATCGCCTGCGCGGCATCCTCCAGCACTGGTACGCCGTACTGTTCTCCCAGCGAAAGAATGCCCTCCATGTCTGCACAGCAGCCAAAGAGATGCACCGGGATAATTGCCTTCACATTTGCCGTTTCCGCCAAAGCGGCATGCAGCGATTCGTAGCTGATGTTGTAGGTAACCGGATCGATGTCCGCGAAGACGATTCGGGCGCCGAGGCGAGCGATGCATCCGGCAGTGGCGAAGAACGTGTATGGTGTGGTGATTACCACATCGCCGGGGCCGATCCCGAGCGCCATCAGAAGGATCAACTCTGCATCGGTCCCGGAAGAGACTCCGATGGCGTGTTTTACCCCGCAGTACTGTTCGACTGCACGCTCGAGTTGCTCGGTCTTCGGACCGAGGATCAGCGCCTGCGAATCCGCGACATCTTCGATCTCGCGAAGGAACTGCTCTTTCAGTGGAGCGTACTGACGTTTGAGATCAAGGAGCGGAACTTGCATATCTGTAAACTTCGCGGGCAGGAGAGGTCTCGTCTAGCCGCGATTGGGCATTCATGTGCGATGTTGTTTGACAAGTCTGTTGGACGTCACGCGTGTTAATATCCTCAGCCTCATGAACTACGTCTCTTCTGAAGAAGCGTTGAATGGCCTCCGTAGTGGGATGCGTGTTTTTATTGGATCCGGCTGTGCCGCGCCGCAGAAATTGGTGGCTGCGCTCGCTGCGCGTGGTCCTGAGGTGTTCGACGTGGAGGTGGTGCACATCCTCACATTTGGGGCGGCCGATTACGCTCGCGCCGATCTGCTGGCGCATTTCCGGCACAATGCCTTCTTTATCGGGCCAAATGTGCGAGCGGCAGTGAATTCGGGGGTGGCGGATTACACGCCGATTTTTCTCAGCGAAGTGCCAAGGCTCTTCCGCGAACGGCGGATGCACCTCGACTTTGCGCTCGTACAGGTGAGCCCTCCTGATGCGCACGGGTTTTGCAGCTTTGGTGTTTCTGTGGATGTGGTGAAAGCGGCGGTGGAAACGGCCGATATCGTGATCGCGGAAGTGAATCCCCGAATGCCGCGAACGCTCGGTGACAGCTTTGTGCACGTGTCTCAGATCGACTTTTTCGTCGAAAGCGATCTGCCTCTTATCGAGTTCCCACTCAAGCAGCCTTCCCCCGAGGCGATGAGAATCGGGGAATTCATTGCAGGAATGGTCGAGGATGGCTCCACGCTTCAGACCGGCATCGGGGAGATTCCTAGCGCCATGATGGGAATGCTGATGGACCGAAAGCATCTGGGGATGCACACCGAGATGTTCACCGAGGCCGTGATTCCGCTCATCGAAGCAGGAGTGCTCGACAG
>CBINJX010000619.1:0-4062 GCA_966251085.1 uncultured Verrucomicrobiales bacterium | reverse complement strand
AGTCAAAGGAGCGTGATTGAGGAGTGCGCTCCCAAGGAGCGGCGACACTCCTGTCGCCGACATTACCGAGTGCAGCGAGACACTCCACTCGCCCTGCAGTCCGGCTGCATTTGATCTGGAACGGAGGAGAAGCGCATTGAGAAGGGCACGTGCTCCCGTGCAGCTACGGTGCACGGCGACAGGAGTGTCGCCGCTCCTTGGGGATGCCCGGTGTTCGAAGTCTCCCCGGATGGTGAATGCAAACGGGAAATGCTCTGACCAGACGGGCATGAGCATGCACCAGCAGGTGAGTGCCAGTTCGGTCGTTCTGCTTTCCACATCTATCCCGGATAGACGAGGATGCCTACCCCACACTGCTGGCGCTCATTGATGAGCCTCGTCAGAAGTGATGAAGTACGCTGCTCCGCGTAACTTCAGTCGATAAGCGGGCAATTGGATCGACGGCGGCTTTTTCAGAAGCACTCTTTTCCAGCCGTCGAAGGAAACGGCTGGAACGCAAAAAGCAGGCATACTCGGCATTGCTACAATTGCTTAAAAGGAGAGCCTTTCGGCGAGTTTACCGATGACTTGCTTCCACTCCTCCTCGCTCAGTTCACCAAGTCTACGCATCAGGTAAGCCACACTGACGGATTGGATCTGCTGGAGGTGGAACGCTCCGGGTCTGAGGAAGGGCTTGGGGATGGACAGCTCCCAGCGGTTGTCGCGAAGCGCGGTTGTATGGGGCAGGACGGTCACCAATGCCAGTTCGTCGTCCGCGGGATAGTCCGTCAGCAGCAGACACGGGCGGATCTTGCCCGCGATGCCCATGTCCACCTGCCAGACCTCCCCTTTACGAGCGTGGCGCACGGTCTTCATCCTCGGTTTCCATCTCGTCGAGGATGGCGAAGCCGCTACGCGCCGCCGCATCACACATGGCGAGATCCTCGTGTTCCGATTCGAGAGCGATGAGTTGACGGGTCAGTTCGCGGCGCTCCTCATGGGAGAGCCGAGGCAGCTCCTCTAAGATTTCGGTCATACTCATGCTGGAGATGCTACAGCAAAGCATGTGGAGCTTCAACGCTGGGCTCCTTTCTATCAGTTACAGGGGATAGATTGGCGCAATTTATCAAATCCGCCAGCCGCAGCCGAACCTCGGCATGCATCGTCTCGCCCCATAAACGGAGTTCATCGAGGGATCGCTCCGCGAGCACTGTTGACGATGTTTCCTTACGCCCAAGGACCCGATCCAACGCCTGTATTTGCCCAATCAGTGCACCTCTGATCATTCCTTCTGCTCTTCCCTCCGCTTTGAGTTCCTCAGCAATGGTCATAATGGCAAGTTCAGCTTGTGGGAGCCGTTTGGAACGTACCTTCTCAGGGCACCCGGGGTCAGGTTGTGAATTTACACAGGACGAATCTCTATGGAATCAGCAGAAAGCAGAAATGTGAATTCACAACCTGCCCCCTGCCCAAGATGGTGAGTTCGATGCGAGGCTCAAGAGTTTTGGGATCTTCGACATTCATGATCTATGAAAGGGGTCAGCGCTGCCCGTTTTCCGCAGTTCGCAAGGGGGGCCGAGGTTTGAAGAACGATCTACTTTCGACTCATCGGTTCCGAGCGAATTGCTCCGTCGTAGTCGAAATTTACGAGCGCCTCCGGTGTGTAAAGGAAGAAGATCGTCTCATCGTTGCTTCTGTCATACATGCAAACAGTGAGACGCAAGCCATCCTCGAAGCAGAAGGTGGCTCCATGCTCCACCCGCCTCCTCGATACGATCTGGTTAAGAACGATTGCTTCCAGCTTCTTTCCTGTCAGAGCATCTGCCGCACGACAAATTTGCTCATCGGGTGATTCAGAATGCGCGAGTTCTCGTCCATCCTTCCGGATGCGCCACGTCGCCATGTAGATCCAGAGGGTGAACGTACCGCTTTTGCTGCGGTCTTCGTTCCGGCGAGGGCGTCCAAACTCAAAGATCAGGAAAGAGCCGACACCTTTCCAGACCCGCCACGGGCGTTTGCCGATGATCCGCTGAAATCCAGCCGGGGAAGAGTTCATGCGTCTACGTGATGACAATACGAATAGCCGCGTACACACTGTTCGCTCAAAACTCGCAAGCTCCTCATCCAGAACTCAAGGAGCCGATTCATCTTCTTCCTTGAATACGTCTGGATCGATCCCAAGCCGACGCAACCGCCCAAGTTCCTCTTCGCTCAGCGGCGGATTATCATAAAACAGCTCAATTCGCTTACGCTTACCGCTCCAGAATGCAAGGTGCAAAGCAAACGCTGCTTTTCGAACGGCTTCAAGACGAGCGTCGGACCGTTCAAGAGACTTATCCAGCGACTCCAGCAGATCGCAAAGACGATTCAGTTCGCTCTCGTCATTCTCGTTCATTTTAGTTTCCGGAGTGACACTCCCGACACAGGGGCCAAGCGTTCCATAGCTATGGCCAGCAGAAAGCAGGGACCGTGACAGCCACGTGTGTTTGTCTAGAATGCAGTGTTGGGCGATTGGTTGACGTGAGGAATCACCGCTGCAGAGTATCCTCCGGCGGCGCGAGAACTTGGCTGAGAAGGCGTTGAGCCATTGAACTGGCCACCCAACCGCGAAACAAGCCTGCCGCCCACAGTGGACCGAGGACGATACAAACGAGAAGACCGCCGAGAAACACGAAAGCGGAAAGACGATCACCAAAGTGCTCCACCACCGAGAAAAACAGGGCGATGGGCAACCAGACGAGCTGCGCCGCCACGAGAACTTTGAGACCGAGAATCCAGCGCGCTCGAAAGTTCATCGGCTTCAGCGGGAGCGGCTTGCGGAAGTAGATCTCGTCGTCGGGTCGGATGTGTGCCGGAAGATGTTCCATAGATGTTCGGTATGGGAGACGCGCGAGATCGCCTCGTTAACGATCGGACCGCCTCGCATCGGTTGCTCGCATATCAAAGCCCGTAAGTTCCTCCACCAGAGGGGCGAGCGCGTACAACATTCCCGGAAAATATCGACGCGAAAGCTCCACACCAAGGCATTCCGAAGCGCTGTCGCGAATCAACTCCGGCCCTCCTGACAACAGGGCCAGCTCCAGAAGCCAGCTCATTGAAAGAGCGTCCGCTCCAGTTTATCAGCAAGCTTCAGCGTATCAGCCCTACGCAAGGCCTGGCTCACCCGGCTGATGTGTCCCAACTCCAGCGCAGCCGCAAGCCAGGCGTTGGCCACACTGGTTCGGCGACGGATCATCGCGGCCAGGGCCAGCTTTCTCTCGTCCCCCTTTTTCAATGCACTCAGCTCCGAGGTGTGTAGTCCGAAGTACTCCAGCCCGGCTTTCACCAGCCTTCGCGCCTCTTCCTCTCCATGCTCCCGGGGCACCTGCGCATCGCGTGGACTACGGCGTCTCACCTTCCCGGCTGCGGCTTCCATCAGCCGCAGCATGCGTTTGCGAAAGCTCTCACTTCCGAAGCACCATCCGCGACGCAACTCCGCAACGGCACTGGTTTCCTCCCCTCTGAGTTCCGCCTCGGCGCGGCTGCGCATCCGTTTCGCATAGTGCCGCCGTCCTTCCACATCGTCGCGCAGGCCCAGAGCGCCAAGCACCCTTTGCGCTTCAAACCATTCCGGGCGCCCCGCTCCACGCGCATAGCACGGGTAACTGCTCCAGCGATAGTCCACCAGCCGATCCTCCAGCCCGACCAGACCGGCCCTGACGGGATTGAGGTGAATGTAATCGCTCAATGTCACCGAGTAGCCTCGCTCCTCAGGATCGACGACCACTGCCTTGTAGCGCCCCTGGAACAAAGGCCCGGAGATTTGGTGACGACGATTGTAACGGATTGTCAGAGTGGTCTGAAACCAACGCATCCCGGCCACCAAGTTCGCTTCCGAGGTTTCCAGCATCAGGTGGTAATGGTTGCTCATCAGCACCCACGCATGGAGCCGCCACCCTGTCCGCGCACACGCTTCCCCGAGGGTCTTCAGGAAACGCTCGCGATCCTCATCGTCACGAAAGATCGCCTCCTGCTGATCTCCTCGATCCAGCACGTGATATACTGCTCCCGGGAATTCGATCCGGACTTTGCGCGCCATTGCCC
>CBINJX010000618.1:0-4063 GCA_966251085.1 uncultured Verrucomicrobiales bacterium | reverse complement strand
TGGGAGTCGTCTATGGCGTGCTTCTCCTGAGTGCCGTAAACACGGCGATCATGGCAGCGATCGGGGTGATCTACATGATGGCGCAGGACGGCGACCTACCGCGTCAGGCAACCAAACTGAACCGGTACGGTGTCCCCTCCATCCCCTTGGTTGCAGCGACGTTGCTGCCCATTTTGATCGTGCTCATCACCGCGGATTTCGAGGCGCTTGCCGGTAAGTACGCGATCGGTGTCGTCGGTGCCATCACCGTCAATCTCGGCGCATGCACGCTCAATCAGCGACTCGGCCTACGGTGGTTTGAGCGTGCGCTGATGGGTGCAACCTTCGTGGTGCTGTTTGCCGTTGAGGTGACGATTGCTAACACGAATGCCTCCGCCCTTCGTTTTGCGCTGCTGGTAATTTTCATCGGCCTGGTCATCCGCGCTTATTCCCACAGCCTCTCCGGTATCAAGACCGTCACCGTACAGCGTGAAGTTGCCGAGGCTGTCTCACCAGCGGCACTGGAGCGTTTGCGCCCGACCCTGACGGAAGGTCAGCGGATCTTGGTCGCCGCTCGCGGACCGACACCGGTTCTCCGTTTTGCCTTGGATGAAGCCCGATTGCGGAAAGCAACGCTCTTCGTGCTCTACGTAAAGGAGATCGCGCTTTTTATGGGAGCCGCGCCGTCGATTCCTGGCCGTCCGAAGTGGCAGGATGACCCACAAGCCTTCGCGATTATGTCGCTGATGCTAAAGCTAGGTGAAGAGACCGGAGTGGATGTGGTCCCCGTGTATGCAGTGAGTACAGATCCCGCGGCGACGATTCTCGACCTAACCGCCACGCTCGGTGTCGATTACCTTATGCTGGGAGCGGCGCATCGCTTCACAATGGCAAAACTGCTGAAGGGAAACGTTGTCGAGAAGGTCGCTGCAGGGCTACCGGAAAGCATCCAGTTGGTGATTCACGGGTAAGACGGCTGGCTTCAGAAGGGCCGCCTCTGATCATCGGCGGGTGGAGACGGTGGATGATGGCCCCAGCCAGAGATTCACGCAAAGGCTCCGCGCTCTCACCTTCCGTTCGCCCGCCTGCCAACTCTTTCGCATAGCTGCCAGGGACACAGAAGCCACCTCCGAACCGCCTACCCTACGACGCGGCCTGGGCCGCGCCGTTGATCTTCTCAATCGCCTTCTTTGCTGCCGCTCTCACATTGTCCGGACCGTCATTCGTCAGCTTCTCCAGTTCCGGCAGCGCACCTCGCGCCTCTGCCCCGAGTTTCTCCAGCGCCTCACAGGCAAAGAGGCGCACGGCCGCGTCTTTGTGCTTCAGAGCATCAGCAAGTGGCTGGGCATCCTGAACGGGAATGGCCCGCAAAGCCCCAAGCGCCGTCGGCCGCTCGGCGTCGCGGTCGAGCATCGCAAAAAGCTGTGGAACCACAGGCTGCGCCCGCTCCCCTAGCCGTTTTGCAGCTTCCGCCGCTACACGTCGGACACGCCCTGATTCATCCTTCAATCCCGCAGTGAGTACCGGGATCAGTTTCGAGTCGTCCTTCTCCACTTTCACCAGCGCAAACAGCGCCGTTGTCCGCAAATCACGGTTACTGCTTCCGGCAGCATCGTAGAGCAATGGCATCACGGACTCGAGTCCGGCGCCGATGTTTCCAAGCGCCTGCAAGGCGCCGAGCCGTTCCTCTTCGTTTCCGTTCTTTGCCAATTCCACGAGCTGAGGCGCGGTAGGAGCGGCAGCTTCACCGATTTTACTCAGGGCCTCCCACGCGAATGCCCGCAGGTCGGGATTCTTCAACTGCTCGGCAATAGCCGGAACTGCAGGAGCAGCAGCCGCTCCGAGAGTACCGAGCGATTCGAGCGCGGCCCGTTGGGTCGTCTTCTCCGGCTCGCTCATAAGATCGGCCAACTCCTTGGGACCAATCTTTGAAACGGCACCAATGCGGGCGAGGCCGACAGCCGCGGCGCGACGCACCTCCGGCGCAGCATCCTTGAGTGCCGCCTCCAGCTTGGGTGTCACCTGATCTCGTGCAGTCCGCAAAGGCGCAAGCGCACGTAGTGATGCGGCACGGACGTTTGCATCCGGGTCATCTGAAAGTCCAAGAAGGCGCTGGGTTGCATCCGGCGGTAGCATCATGCCTTCCAAGGCACGGGCAGCCCCGGCACGAACATTCGGTTCGGGGGCGTTGAGGGCCGGGATCAGAGCGGTCATTGCGGGGCTCCCCATGTCGCGCAGAGCCCGGAAAATCCATTCCCGCTCGGCCTGATCCTTGCCGGCGGGCGAAGTGAGTTCCTTCAGCAGCGGGTCCAATGCAGGCAGCCCAATCTGTGCAAGCGCTGCCGCATAAGCAGGCTCCGTGGGCTCCTTCCTTGCGGTCTCGATCAGCTGCGGAATCGCCGCTTCCGCTCGCGCACTCATCCGTCCGAGCACCTGTGCCGCCTGGCGCCGTTTTTCCTGATCCGGGTTCTTCAGTTTCTCTACCAGTAGCGGAACTGCGCGTTCTCCGAAGGTGCGAGACAACAGCAACGCGTTACTCGCCGCCCGGCGCACCACCTCATCGCTGCTGGTGAGGGCCGCCAAAATCATCGGCACCGCCCTCTCAGGAGGAGCACCGACAGAGGAAAGCGAACGCATCGCGGCAGCTCGGGCGGGCAGATCCTGATCTTTTTCCGCCATCGTCAGTAGCGGCGAGACTGCTTCATCTACCGGTTTTCCTATTTTGCCCAGTGCCAGCGCAGCGCCTTCGCGCACTTGTGCTTCAGGCGCTCCGAGTGCCTCGATCAGTTGCTTGCTCGCGGGGGCGCCGATCAGACTCAACGTATCTACCGCTTCACGACGGAGCTCCAGGTCATCGTGCCTCAGATTGTCGATCAGCCCGGAAATTCCTGGTGCTCCAGCCGTCCCCATTCCACCCAGCGCCTTGGCAGCGCCAATGCGTTGCGATGTGTCGTCGCTCTTCAAAGCTTCGAGCAAGGCCGGGATCGCAGCGGCACCAATGCGGGATAACGCATATGCAGAGCGAACCACCACCTGCTGCCGCTCGTATTGGCGACGGCTGTTGCGGCCTTTCCGCGAATGCATGCTCTCGATGAGAGCTGGGATTGCCGGTTCCGCCGCAGGTCCGAGATTGGCAAGGGCTGATACCGCATTCGACCAGACCTGCTTGTCGTCATCACCCAGCGCCGTAATCAGCGCAGGCACCGCTTCCTTCGCACGGTCACCGAGCTTTGCGAGCTGATAACTGGCCTCACGCTTCCCGTCCCGGTCGGCGGATTCGAGCTGCTTGATCAGGGCGCTGGGATTGCGTTCCGCGCTGGAGCCCTGCTCGGCACCGAGCACGACAGCAGGAAGAATCAGTGCAGCGAGCAGCGCAACGCCACATGCCCGTTCACGAGGATGGAACACGGGAAAGCGAGAGTTAAACATCGAGCCCCCGTAATCCGCCGGTGCTGTCACCGAACTGCATCACGGGCGCACCGGCACGCTCCAGCATGGAGACGAGCAGGTTGCACATCGGTGTTTCGGCGCTGTAGCGGATGTGACGTCCGGGCGAAATCGTTCCACCACCGCGACCTGCCATCAGGATTGGGAGATTCTGATGCTCGTGACGATCGCCATCTGCCAGGCCACCGCCGTACACCAGCATGCAGTTATCGAGCAGCGTACCGTCGCCCTCCTTGATCATGCGGAGGCGGTTCAGCACATAGGCGTACTGCTGCATGTGGAAGCGGTTGATCTCACGGATCTTCATGTGCTTCGCGTGATCCCCCTGATGATGCGACAACGAGTGGTGTCCGTCGCTCACACCGATGTTGCGGTACGAGCGGTTTGAACCCTCATTCGCCAGCATGAAGGTGCAGACGCGGGTGACATCCGCCTGGAAAGCGAGCACCATCATGTCACACATCAGCCGCGCATGCTCCTCGTAGCTCTCCGGGATGCTCTCCGGCACCTCGTAGCCTTTGGCCACAGAGGTATTCGCCGCTGCGACCATCCTCTCCGCACGATCCACACGCTGCTCGATCTCACGGATAGCAGTAAGATACTGATCGAGTTTTTCCCGGTCGCTGCCACCCACCTT
>CBINJX010000617.1:0-4063 GCA_966251085.1 uncultured Verrucomicrobiales bacterium | reverse complement strand
GATGATGCAAAAATTGCGGGTGCGGGTGTGCGGCATATAAAGTCCTTGACCGGCGCGATGCCGGGAGCCGGGGACTATGGTGTCAAGTCGCAGGCTGGTCAACCCCGGCCGGTGGCTCAGTGCTCAGGAGTCAGTGCTCAGAGACAAGCGGCGCCGGATCTCACTTGATGCTTCCACTTGGTCTATTTCGTTCATAGAGGACTCGCGCGCGGACAGGCAAAAGCGAGCATCTCCTGAAAGGTACCTACTGAGCACTGACTTCTGAGCACTGAGTACTCTCCTCAAGCACCCTACTCTCCCATGGCTAACCTCTTCTCCTCTCTAGAACTCCTCGAATCCCGGATCGCTCCTGCTGGTGTCATCACGATCGCTGTCACTAAAGATGGCATCGTAGTTACCGGGGACAATCTCGGGAACGAACTCTCGGTGACGCAGAATGATTTCGAGATCACGTTCACTCCGAAAAACGAGACGGAGATCAAGCTGACGACCTCTTCCACCTCCAGCAAGAATCCAATTACGCTCAGTCTGCTGGACAGTGACATGAAGGGGAGTTCCGGCAGGAACGTCTCTATTGATCTCGGAGATGGGGGCGATGTCCTCACGCTGGAGTCGTTGACATTGCCCGGCGACCTCTCGCTGGATATGGGAAACTCTGGTTCTTCTCCCGAAACTGAGGACTCGCTGACGATTGGAAATTTGCGGGTTGGAGCCGATCTGGACGTCGCCAGCCTGGGCGGGACCGTCTCCGTCTTTGGTTCGCTCTATGTGGGGCTCAACCTGGATATCTACTCAGACGCAAAGACATTCACCGTGGAGGTCGACAGCTTCTATGTGGGGAACGACATGGAGGTCGATGCGATCCTCCGCAATGAAACCGACAAATTCACGATCAATGCCGACACCTTTGCCGTGTACGACGATCTCGATTTCTACGCGCATATCGAGGCCCTGGCCGCTCCGGTTTCTGCTATCACTCTGAATTCGTTGGGCGTGTTCTCGGTAGGGGGCGATTTCCTCATCCAGAACGACGGCTCGGGAGGAAAAGCCGTTGTCTCGGTGAACGCGCAGTTCATTGATGTAGCGGGCACGTTCTGGTTGGAGAATCGCTCGGTAGAACCGACGGAAACGCTCGATGTCTTTGTCGATGCGGATCATGTGCTGCGACTCAATGGAGGAGTGGATCTTTTCTCCACGAGTCCCGCACCTTCAACCGTCGAGATCAGCGCAAACCTTGCCATCATTGATGGATTGGTGAGTGCGAAACTCACCCGGAGTTCGGGAGATTTGAGCATCATCGCAGACCATCTCACCATTTACGGAAATGTGAAATTTGCCTCCAAGGGTGAAGGTAACCTACTCATTCAAGGTGCCGGGGACATCTATGGCAAAGTCTCGGCCTCGATCGGCGGTGGTGCCGGTAGCGTAGGACTTCAGGGACAATCCGGCGGCGAACTCACCGTCACCAGTGTGAAGATCGCCACTCCGAAGGCCCCTTCGGACGCAGCCGGGGTACAGGTGGGTATCGACAATGTGCTGGTCCTCGGGAAAACGAAGATCGCCTTAGCCCGGGGGAGCAACGTGGTCGACATCGACGACACCATTGCGCTTGGCCGCGTCTCGATCGTTACAGGCGGAGGGAATGACGAAGTGAACATCCATACGGTTGGAACCGCTACCTCGGCATTCCACGGTGGACTGAAAGTGTCTCTCGGCGCAGGAACCGACCTTTTCACGCTTGGTCGCGAGGAGGTTTCCAATGCGGCTACCGCCCTGTTTCTCTACGGAAAGAAGAGCTTTAACGGTGGATCGGGAGCCGATCTTTACACTGTTGAAGACCGGAATGTGCAATTCCTGAAGAGCGCCTCGAACCGGGTGGCTCTCAATCCGGTAGTCCGCGGGTTCGAGCCGCCGACAACCATACAGTAGAGCAGATTCCGGTCAGGTGGGCTTGTGTAGAGGCGGGGATGGTGGAAACGACCTGCATTGCACGCGCGAAACTCCTCGCCAACCCACCGCGCGTGCAGAAAGTCGCCTCTCCACGGCGCTACGAGCCAGTTCCATCAGCAACACTGCAGGCGGGCCAATGCTGCTTCTGAGGTAATTCTTGTGAAGCACTGCCCGTTGCGCTCGTTTGCTTGCCGGCATCACTGGCACGCTATTTCCCCTGATTTCTACCTCAGGAACAGACAACATCCGCGCGCGCCTTTATGACGGTGCGATTGAGCTGCGAGGGTACACGATCTCGAAACTATCGCTGCAGCTATGAGCCATTTCAGCCGTCGCCATTTCATCCGCCTCGGTGCCGCCGCTACGGTAGCGCCTTTTTTTGTCCATGCTCAAAAGACCGAGGAGAAGCGGCTCGGCATCGCGCTTCTGGGGCTCGGTGATTACGCCACAAACCAACTCGCTCCCGCGATAAAGAAAGCGCGGAATGCCCGCGTGGCCGGCATCGTCACCGGTTCCCCCGAGAAAATCCCGAAATGGCAGAAGGAGTACGAGATCCCGGACGGCAACGTTTACAACTACCAGAATTTCGACTCCATCGCGGACAACAAGGATATCCAGATTGTCTATGTGGTGACTCCCACAGGATTGCATCCGGAATTTGCAATCCGTGCCGCGAAAGCGGGCAAACACGTGATTTGCGAGAAGCCGATGGCGCCTACGGTGGAGGATTGTACCCGGATGATCGAAGCGGCGAAGAACGCCGGAGTCTCCCTCCAGATCGGTTATCGTCTGCACTGGGAGCCGTACCATCTCCGGCTGATGAAAGCGATGCGGCAGGAGGAGTTCGGGAAATGGAAATCGATCGCCGGAGCCAACGCCTCGGTGATGACCGACTTCACCGGTAAGAACGCCTGGCGTATCGACAAGGAACTCGGCGTAGCCGGAGCCCTGTACGACCTCGGGGTATATGTCGTGCAGGCGGAGCTTTACACATCGGGTCTGCTCCCCGTGCGGGTGACGGCGAAGCGTTCCACCGATCGCAAAGAGCATTTCCCCGAGGTGCCGGAGACCCATGAGTGGTCGCTGGAGTTTGCCGACGGCCGTAAGACGGAGAGCTTTTCGAGCTATGGTCGGGACGCCAATTACATCCGCGCGGAGGTGGAGCAGGGGAAGGTCGAGATCCAGCCGGCGTACGGATACAGCGGACAGAAAGGAAGCACCCCGGCCGGGCCAATGGAATTCCCGCAGGTAAATCAGCAGCTGCTGCAGATCGAAGGGCAGGTCGATGCTATCGTAAACTCCCGGGAGAGCCGGGTTCCCGGTGAGATGGGACGTCGCGATATCGTCGTGCTGCGGGGGATTATGGAAGCAGCGGAGACCGGCAAGCCTTACGAGTTTAAAGAGTTCCCGTACTAAAGCCGATCCGGATCGCGGGGGGCTCGTAATCGTAATCTTACTCGTAATCGTAATCTCCCGGACCAGCGCTGCTGCAGAAGGCGAGTACGATTACGATTACGATTAAGAGTCTCGCACGTAGGGGAGTGCGTATACTGCCGCTTGGCAGCCGTCGCGTTCCATGCGTGGATACGGGCTGTGGATACCGCCCTTGCCCACCTGACCCTTTCTGAACTCGAGCAGCAGCTTGCTGCCTGGGGCTGCAAACCGTCACACGCCGGCCGTTTGCTCCGGGCGTTCTATGCGGGGGGCGGGGAATTTGATGCTGCACGGTTGCATCTGCCTGTCGGGCTGGCCGACCGGCTCCGGTGTGAGTTGCCTGCTCCGGGGGCGACGCTCGCCGCGCGGCAGGTGTCATCAGACGGCACCGCCAAGATCCTGCTCCGGCTCCGGGACAGTCGCACGGTGGAGACGGTGCTGATGCCGGATTATCGCGGTGACCGCGCGGCAGGGTGTATCTCGTCCCAAGTCGGCTGCGCGATGGGGTGCGATTTTTGCGCCACGACCAAGACCGGCTTTGAGCGGAACCTCACCTCGGGCGAAATCGTGGAGCAGTTCCTGGCATTGCGCCGTGAGGCGGTCGCCGATGGCCGCAAGCTGCAGACCATCGTGTTCATGGGAATGGGCGAGCCGATGCTCAATCTCGATAACGTGCTCG
>CBINJX010000616.1:0-4078 GCA_966251085.1 uncultured Verrucomicrobiales bacterium | reverse complement strand
CGAAGGTTTTTCCACAGGCATAGACCGTCGCAGCGACGACGCATGCAACGACGCTGGTTGCGGAACCGAGCATCGTGAGACCAATGGCGCCAAGAACAGCGCTCACGAAAAGCAGACCCAGAGGAGAGATGCGCTCGACGATCGGACCCGCCACAAAACGCAGAACAAACATCAGCATGGAAGTGTAGACGAAGAGCTTCAAGCCGTTCGCGGGACTTGCCATGATCGTACCAGTAATCTTGCTGATCCACGAGTCAGTGCCGAGTTCGACATAACCGACGAGTGCCTGAAGAACCACCAGCATGAGGAACATCGGAGCCACGATGGATGCAACCATCTGACCAAGGCCGACACCAGCAGAGGCAGTTTCCGATTTCGGGAAGCGCTGACCGAGGAGCATCGCACCGTAGATCACGACCGGCACGAGGAAGAGGGACATCTGAACCTTCCAATCAACCGCTGCAGAGATGACCACGCCAGCAGCGTCGGTCTTTGCAGCCATAAAGGTGGAGGCCAAACCGCCCACAACGAGACCCGCTGGCCATCCGGCGTGCAGAATGTTCAGGTAGTGTGTCTTATCACGTGGGAACAATGTCGCGACGAGCGGATTGACCACCGCTTCACACACACCGTTTCCAACGGCGAAGATGAACATGCCCCAGAAAAGGCAGTTATATGCAGCATCTTTTCCACCTGCCGCGAAAGCAGCCGGAGCGGCGAGTGTTACTACTGCCGAGATGAAATGCAGGGCGAATGCCGACACCATCAGCTTTCCGTAACCGATCCGGTCCGCAAACAGACTGGTGATGATAATAACAAGGCCGAAGCCTGTAAGACCGCCACCCGTGATGGTTCCAAGCTCGGTCATCGTGAAGCCGAATTGCTCGGCCCACTGCGTTAGAATACCGCCTCGGACGGAGAATCCGACGCCGGCGGCAAGAATTGCCATGAATCCGGCCCACAACAGGCGCTTCGCGTTCGGCGCGATGCCCGAGTCGGACGGATCATTGATATGATCTACAGTAGTTGTCATGGTTGGTTGGTTGGCCCTCCATCCCTCGCTCATCATCTTCCTCTCCCCGTGCCGTGACGGTGCGAGAAGGGGAGGACGGGGAGAAAGCGACGAAGGGGAGAGTTATGCGGGAAGAAGGGGAAGGTTCACGGCAATACCATCCCGGCACGCAGACTCATAGGCTGGAAAGCCGAATATGGTCCGGTTGACGTTCTGGCGAGCATTGGGGAGAGATGTGGGGGCCGCAATAAATGCCGGGATTGCTCCGGGAGCAAGGCGGAGATAACAGTGAAATGCATTCAATTGCAAATTCCTGCTCCAGAAGCAGATAGGAGGAGCGCCGAGAGGTCCGCCGAGAGCAACGCGGCAAGATTTGGCTGTTTTCTCGGGCATGGAGATCGATGTAAGGGGGAGAGGTGAGCGCCGCTCCTGACGCAAACCGGTCGTCATGACAGCCACGCAAGTCACTCTCTGTCAACGCGGAAGTTCGGGCCGGCGCCTCGTGTCGGAGGGTTGAGGGTTGAGGGACAGCGCAGGCAGATCAGAGCGGAAGAATGTAGTGAGGGGGATTTGAGCACTGACTTGCATTGTCGAAGAGCATGCTCCCTTGGCTGCTGCGGTCAGGGCGCGCCATATACCGGGTGCTTGCTTTGTTTTTGCTCTGATCCAGGCGAGCGCGGAAACGAGTGGAGTACAATGGCGCATCTCTGCAGCGAGATGGGAGATCTCCGGAGAGGGGGCACCGCGGTCCGGAGCTCGATCAGGCATCTCCGGAGTGCGTTTCTGCATCTCTGGAGATCGTATGGCGTGCTCCGGAACGCGGTGCAAGCGATCCGGAGATGCGGAAGCGATCTCCGGAATTCTCTGCGAGATCTCCGGAAAAGAAGAAAAGATCTCCGGAGATCTCTACCGTCGCTCCGGAGATAGATGAACAATCTCCGGAGACCGATGGGAGTAGTGCGGATACCTTTGCAAGGTATGCGGAGCCATTATCACGCGGGTGTTAAGTAGTTGAGCGTGGCCGGACGGGGCGCATGTGGAGTGCGGTGGCAAGCACGGGCGAAGGTGGGGCGCGACACCGCTTTGGAGGAAGAGTTGTGTGCCTGCGCGGGGAGGATGTTGAATTGAGGGTGCGCGAGCTTCGTACGTGAGCGGTGGGCTGGAGCGGCGCTTTCTTATGAAGCCGTGCGTTCTCTTCAGGCGCGGTCCTCTGCCTCCCGCTCCGCGCCACCTTTCCCCTGGCAAAGCGGTGGCGCGCTGTCGCTTGCCATCGCACTCCACAAGGCGCCCCGTGGAATGAAGCGCACACCGTTCCGTCGCTACCGATGTAGCATCGCCAACCTCACCTACGACGAGCAGTTGACCACCAGTTTCCTGCCCCACTCCGGTGAGACGGCGGCGTACTGCTCGAGATCCGGGCGCTCGGTAAAGGGATCGCGCAGGATCGTCAGCAGGCGTTCGATTTCCGAAGAGTCGCGCTTTTCTGTCGCTGCTGTGATCGCATTCTGGGCGAGGTAGTTTCGCAGGATGTATTTCGGGTTTGTCCGGTTCATCCGCGTACGCCGCTCCTGGTCGTTGGTCCCCTCCCGGACTAGGCGCGTGCGATACCGCTCAGCCCAACGGTCGAAGGCTTCCCGGTCGATAAAGTGATCGCGCAAGGGAGAGGGGGCCGGATCACCTTCCGTGGTGAAGTCGGCGAGGAGGCGGAACGTGCGGGTGAAATCATGTCCCTTCAGCAGTTCGAAAAATTCCGACAGGAGTGACTCGTCCTCACTCTCGGAGGTCTGTAGCCCGAGCTTTGCGCGACCGAGGGCCAGGTGCTGCTGCTGAAACTCGGGGGCGTATTGCGCCAGCGCCTCTACCGCTTCCTGCTCGCTCATCAGCGGTGCGAGTGCGTTTGCAAGGCAGTGGAGATCAAATTCTCCGATGCGCGGCTGGTTCTCGAAGGAATAAAGGCCGGAGTAATCCGAGTGATTGCAGATGAATCCGGGATCGTAATCCTCCATGAAGCCAAACGGGCCGTAGTCAATCGTCATGCCGAGGATCGACATATTGTCCGTATTCATCACCCCGTGGGAGAAACCGACAGACTGCCAACGGGCGATGAGCCTGGCGGTACGGATAACGACCTCCCGAAGGAAAGCGGCGTAGGGATTCTTTGTATCCCGGGTCTTCGGGAAGTAGAGATCGATGGTGTAATCGGCGAGTTGTTGGAGGTGATCGAACTGGCCTCGATGGGCAAAGACCTCGAAGGAGCCAAAGCGGACATGGGTCGGCGCCATCCGGGTGATCATGGCGCCGGGTTCCATCGTCTCGCGGTACACGGGTTCATCACTCCCGATCACACATAGCGCGCGCGTGGTGGCGATGCCGAGTCCATGCATGGCCTCGCTGCAGAGGTACTCGCGGATACTCGACCGCAGGACGGCGCGTCCATCGCCCATGCGGGAGAAGCGGGTGAGTCCTGCCCCCTTCAGCTGGAGGTCCCACTTCTGTGCGGTGGCGCTGGAAGACATATCCCAGACGCTCGGCTGGCTGGTGGTCGCTTCGCCCAGGAGAATCGCGCGACCGTCTCCGAGCTGGGACACATAGCTCCCGAACTGATGTCCGGCGTAGAGGAGGGCGATCGGCTCACTGCCGGGGAGGAGACGCTCTCCGTTGAAGTATTGAAGAAACTCTGGCCGCTGCGCTTCCGCCGGATCGAGTTCGATCAACTGCGCGGCATCAGGATTGAAACTCACGAGCCACGGATTCGACAGCGGAGTCGGCTGCACTCGCTGATAGAAGATGGCCGGCAGGCGAGCGTAGGTGTTGTCGAAAGTGAGCTGTTCGAGCGTCTTCACAGGACAGGCTACACCGGCTGGGGTGAAGTGAGAAAGGGTTCTTCGCGGAACGATCTATCCCGGATGGACTTGCGCCTCGTTTTCACCAGGTTGCCAAGCCGCTCGATGCGCGGTATGGTCCCGGCCCGTCCCGCCCCGTGAAGGTTCAGCTAAACTCCTGTCGTGTTGGTGGTTCCCTAACGCGCGTGAGTGCGTTAGCGATCCTGCTCATCGTGCTATTGCT
>CBINJX010000615.1:0-4087 GCA_966251085.1 uncultured Verrucomicrobiales bacterium | reverse complement strand
CCGTTCCGGCTGAAACGCGCTCACACTCGACGCTTCGCGGCCGATATCGTCCAGCAGGTTGCGCACAATCCTTATCGCCCGCCGCACCCGAGTCCCTGCCCGGCGCCTTGAGAACGCCTCCACGAGCTTCTGCGCCGCCTTCCATGTACGCTCCACGCGTTTGCGTCCCCGGCGGGACTGCAGATTGTCGTACATATCCGCCAGTTTTACGAGGAGCACCTCATCGGGTGCCGAGAGGAGGGCCGACTCGTAGATCTCCTTGCGAAGCGGCTTCGGATAAAACTTCGGTTTGGTCAGAAGCACCACTGCATCGGCCACCTCACTGCCAAACTCGGCCTCAATCTCATCGTAATCAGTATCACTATCCTCGATGACATCGTGCAACAGCGCGACCACCTGCGAGCGGCACGCTCTCACGCCAAAGATCTCCGAAAGCACGTGCGCCACTCGCACGGAGTGCATCACCGCTGGCTCCGCCAGCCGGCCGCGGGTCTTGCCTTGCAACTTCGTTGCAGCAAAAGCAAACGCACGCCGAATGGTCCGGCACCTGGGCAGACGCTCCGGATCTCCTGCAACCGAATATCCCCTGATGCCACAGCCGGAGACAAACGGGGAAACCGTTTCGGCGGAAGACATATCGTACTCTTCGAATGGAATATTCGTCATTGCCGACTCGTTCGTATCCAAGGGGGGCCTCGACTGCATAAACCGAAGAATAGCGGCGCTTTCCATCAGTCACAATCAAGTCATCCCCCCGCACAAAGGTAGGTGTCCACCTACTGTCTTTTACTGCAAAACCGATATCGGGGGGACAGGTTTACAAGCATGTTTTTATCAGGGAGTCGCATCGCTTTGAAACACAAGAAATCCCCGCGATAAATAGACGATTACCACCTGTCACCACCCTATACTATTCTTTCGTCGGGAGCAGGCGTGGCGCCGCCCTGGATGGCAGGGAAATAGCACTCATGAGCCCTCGGCTCATTGCGTCAGCACACTACCGGGCAATCCCACCTCGGGTACGCTTCTGTTTTACCCGGGCAATCGGCAGCGAACAAACTACCCCGACTCCGCCTTGCGGCCGCTGCTCCACGATCAGCGCTGCGCCGATCGATCTCGCCCGATAGCCCATGATGTCCAACCCCATTCCCCTGGACACCGTCTTCCCGTTCTTCGCAGGCAGGCCGATGCCGTCATCTTCAATGATCAACTGAAGCTGCGACTGCATTTGGCGCAACGTGATCTGGATCTGTGAAGCCCGAGCGTGACGCACGGCATTGTGGGACGCCTCCTGCGCGATCCGGAAAAGCTCCAGCTCCTGCTCCTGTGAAAGCAAAGGCTCATCCAGGATGCGTACCGTGCAAGGGACCCGCTCCTGCACGTGATCCGCGAGTTCACGCAAGGCGAGAGGCAACCCACCGGAGAGCGTCACCGGATGCAGCCCGCGCGCGATGCTCCGCGTCTGCTCCACGAGAGAACGCAGGTCGCTCGAGAGCCTCTCGGCTTTCTCCCGAAGCGCCGGAGGGGCATCGCGGAGTTCCTTTGCAATCACCCCTCCGAGCAGGGAGAGCCCGGCGAGGCTCTGGCAGGTTTCATCGTGCAGATCCTGTCCAAACCGCCGCTTTTCGCGCTCGCTGATCTCCAAAAGTTCGGCCTCCAGCCGACTGCGGCGCGCCACTTCCGCGGACAGCTCTTCATTGGCCCTGCGCAGCTCGGCAGTCCGTTCCTCCACCCGCCGCTCCAGGTCATCTCTGGACCGCTCCAGGGCGTGCTGTGTGCGTTTCAGCTCGGTGAGATCGACAATGGTCATCCACACCTCCACATTCCCCTGCCCGTCCTCATGAGCCGAGGTAGTCGTCAGCTGCGCGGGAAAGAATGAGCCGTTGCGCCGCCGCAACATCAGCTCCATGTCCACCCGGTCGGAAGCAGTCCAGCAGCCCTGAAAATGCTCGAGGAATCTCGCGGCATCTCCCGGTGCGACATATCCGGTGAAGGAACTCCCTCGCACCGCAGCCACGGCTGTACTCAGCAGACTCGCGGCGACGGAATTGATCTCCCGGATGATTCCTCCACGATCCAGCGTGACATATCCGACCGGCGCAAACTCGAACAGCTCCGCATACCGCCTACGCGAAACCTTCAACTGTGCTTGCGCAGAGCGAAGCTCTTCATGATCCCGGCGGAGTTGCTCCTGAGCTTTGTGAAGTCGCGCCTGCACTTCGGCCAGCCCCTCCTTTTGTGGCATATCAGGTGTCGCCTCTTTGGATTCCCGTCGTTTGCCACGCGTGCTTCTCGGACTAGCCATTGAGTAGGTTTAGAGTTGAGAGTTGAGGGTTGAGAGCCGCGACATGGCAGATCGGGATTTCTGCAACAGATCACCCCGGGGGATGCATGGACTCTTAATCGTAATCGTAATCCTACGCTCCTCGGCAAAACGGTCTCTTTGAGGGAAAGGATTACGATTACGAGCAAGATCCTTGGATCCAGAACGGATTCTGAGCACAAAAACCCAAGTTTGCCCGGAGGGGAGGAGCGGGTCTAAGGTTAACGTTCTTCTTATACCATGGCCGAACCCGCCGCACCTAACGCCGTCATTTCCGCATCCGAGCTTACCGTCTCCTATGGGGCACAGACGGTTCTCGACCGAGCCACGCTCTCCATCAACGAAGGAGAACGCGTCGGCCTCGTCGGCCGGAACGGCTGCGGGAAATCGACTTTCCTGCGGATCGCATCCGGCGACCTCCAGCCCGACAGCGGTCATGTCTCGCGCCGCCGCGAGTTGGTGACGGGTTATCTGCCGCAGACTTTCCAGCTCAACGAAAATGCCTCGGTCCATGCCAACATCCTCTCGGGCGCACAGCACGTGCTCGATCTCATCGCCGAGTACGACCGGGTCCCGGCGGATTCCCCCCGGGCCGGACAGGTGCTCGAAACGATCGAGCACTTCGACGGCTGGACGATTGAGCATCGGACCAAATCGCTGATCACTCATCTGCACGCCCCGGATGGGGACCGGATCGTCAGCACGTTGAGCGGTGGAGAGAAACGCCGCGTCGCCCTCTGCCGCGCGCTGCTGGCGCGGCCGGATTTCCTGATCCTCGACGAGCCGACCAACCATCTCGACACCGAGTCGATCGAGTGGCTCGAGAACTTCCTCGCGAGTTATCCGGGCGCCTGCCTCTTCGTCACCCACGATCGTTACTTCCTCGATAAAGTGGCGACCCGCATGGTGGAGCTGACCCGCGGGAACTTCCTCTCCTACAACGGCACGTACAACGATTACCTCCTTGCCAAGGCCACCCGGGAAGCGACCGAGCAGGAGCAGGAGCGGAAACGCCAGAAGTTCCTGAAGCGCGAACTCGAATGGGTCCGCAAAGGTCCGCGCGCGCGCCGGACGAAATCGGTGGACCGCATCGAGCGGTATTTCGAAATGGCGGCCGAGGAAGGACCGGAGCAGGAACTCGACGTGGAGCTGGTGATTCCCCCTGCCCCGAAGCTCGGCAACCGCGTGATCGCACTGGAGAATGTCCACTACGAGCAGGGCGACCGTGTGCTGATCGACAATCTCACGCTCGACGTCCCTGCAGGAATCCGGATCGGCATTGTGGGACGCAACGGTCTCGGCAAGACGACTCTCCTTCGCCTGATCCTCGGCGAGATCCAGCCGATGCGCGGCAAGGTGGAGGTCGGCAACCGTACCGAGATCAATTACGTGGACCAGAACCGACTGCAGATCGACGAAAACAAGACGATCTACGACGAGGTCGGCGAAGGATTGGAATACGTGAAGCTCGGCGAGGAAAACGTCACACTGCGCGGTTATCTACGGCGCTTCCTCTTTACCGATGAGCGGATCAATTCCAAGATCTCCGTCCTCTCCGGCGGTGAACGCTCCCGCGTGATCCTCGCGAAGATTCTCAAACGCGGCGGCAACGTGCTGATGCTCGACGAACCGACGAACGATCTCGATCTCTCCACCCTGCGGATGCTCGAGGAAGCGCTCACACTCTTCGGCGGCACCGTCCTCGTCGTCTCCCACGACCGCTATTTCCTGAACCGCGTCTGCACACACATCCTGGCTTTCGAA
>CBINJX010000614.1:0-4090 GCA_966251085.1 uncultured Verrucomicrobiales bacterium | reverse complement strand
CACGGACAGACGCAGAACATGGAAGGAGACGCCGTTCTGGAAGGAATTCACACAGACAGTCCCGGGCAGTCCGCAGGAACGGATGGATCTGCTGCTGACACTCCGGCACCTCGAACATGCGGAGGAAGAAGACACCGATTGGGAGAAGGAGGAGAATGCGGTTCTGAAACATCTCACTCCCACTGGGAAAAAAGCGTTCAGCACCAAGGAAACCGGCGACCTCGCGATTGAGTTAAGGAAGTGGGAAAACGGCATATCGCTGGGACGTCAGCTGGTGAAGCGGGCGCTGAAGGAAGATCCGAAGAACCCGCGCCTGCGAATTCTGGACATTATTCAGGAGCCACATCCACCGATTCACCGGCTCAAGGAATTGGAAGAAGCGATCCGTGATGCGAAGAACGCAGGCGACTTGGAAATTGCGGACGCCGCGGCGGGACCGCTCGATTCCTTGCGATTTTTCGCAGGGCCGGCTCCGTTCGACGACGTCTTCGATGAAGGGGATGAGGAGGATGATTACGACACAGACGACGGCTCCGATATGCCCGCGGGATTCGAGAGTATGTTCGGCGAACTCGAGGAAATTCGAAGCCAGGTGTTGTTGTTAACCGACAAGGAGTTTGCGGAGTTCCGAAAGCAGACAATTCGCGACATGCCCGCGGAAATGTTCGACGCCCTCATCGGCAGCGTCCGGAAAAAGAAATCCGCTCCTCAATCGTCACCGAAACCGCGCTCCTCCCGGAGCCAGGACGATCACCCCGAACTGTTCTAACGAGATTCCATGGACCCGTACCTGATCCTGGGCGTGCCGCCCAAAGCCACCGACGCGGACATTCGCCGCGCTTACCTCGATGGGATCCGGCGGTTTCCGCCGGAGCATGCTCCAGAGCAGTTTCAGGCAATCTCCCGTGCCTACGAGCAAATCCGCGATGAAACCAGCCGATTGAAACACCTGCTCTTCGACCAGGAGATGCCCGGGACGACGCCACTGGAGACGGTGGCCAACTTTTGCGCATCGGCCCCCGCCCACAAGCCGATCAGTTTCGAGCAGATGAAGACCTTTTTGCGCTCATGTACGACGACGAAGTGAATCCCGAAGAACCCGTTCGCGACGCAGAACGCGAGACGGAGGCAGGCGATTGGAAGCAGCAACTGCGCGAGCAGATCAACGGCTGGCTGGATGACGTCGGGGAACTTCCCGCGATGGAGGAACTGGACGAAGAGCAGCCTGAGCCGGATCTCTATTCGCTCTACTCGGAGCTGCTCGCGCTACGGAACGAAAGCCGGAAAGGCAATCGTAAGGTCGCCGAGACGTTCAGCCAATTTGGAGAAACGATCGGCAGCTTCGACGCGGAAACCCGGCGGCTGCGCGACCAGCTAAGCCGCATGGAGTCAGCGCAGCCCTCCAAAGGTGAACTCCCGCGTGCACAATGCCTGGCGCTGGTGGAGATGCTCGACCGCCTGCATCGGCTCCGCGCCGCGATGGAGCGTCGCCCGCAGGCGGGCCGTCTCGATCTTTTCGGCGCCACCAAACCTTGGGAAGAATCATGGGAGAAACTCAGCCAAGGGTTCTCAATTCTCCTGACCCACTTCGACGCACTCACGAAATCCGCGGGCGTACGCCCGATTGAAACGCTGAACACCACCTTTGACCCATTGACAATGGTGGCCGTGGCCACCGAACCCGCGGGCGACCGCGCACCCAATCTCGTCATCGAGCAGATCTCCATCGGATACCGCTGGCGCGACGAGGTGTTGCGGCCTGCGGAAGTCAAAATCACCACGAACCGCCCATGAAAAAAATCATCGTTGGAATCGACCTCGGAACCACCAACTCTGCTGTCGCCTATCTGAAGGACGGAGTGCCGGAGGTCATCCCGATCGACGGCCAGCCGACCATGCCTTCCTGTGTCGGACTCGACCCGCAGGGCAACCTGATCGTCGGCCAGGCCGCTCGCAACATGCTGATCGCGGCACCCGATTCCACCATACTCTCCATCAAGCGAAAGATGGGACAAGACACCAAGGTGCAGCTGGGCGACCGGAGCCTGAGCCCCGAGGAGGTCTCCGCGCTGATTCTTCGCCGCTTGAAGGAGGAGGCGGAAAAGCATCTCGGACAACCGGTGAAAAAGGCGGTGATCACCGTGCCTGCCTTTTTCGACGAGAGCCAGCGCAAGGCGACGCAGAACGCCGGAGCGCTCGCGGGGCTGGAGGTGGTCCGGATGATCAATGAACCGACCGCGGCGGCGCTGGCGTACGAGGCCGGGCATTCGCAGGATGAACGGCTGTTGGTCTATGATCTGGGCGGCGGTACCTTCGACGTCTCAGTGGTGGTGGTCGAGGGCGATGTGGTGGAGGTCAAGGCGAGCCATGGCGACACGCACCTCGGCGGCGATGACTTCGATCAACTCCTCGTACAGCACGTGGTGGATGATTTTCACGAGAAGCACGGCGTTTTTCTGAACGAAGATCCGAAGACCCTGCGCCGCCTCAAGGTGATCCTCGAGCGCGCGAAGATCCAGTTGAGCGATGAGCCGTACGTCAAGATCCACGAGGAGTACATCCACGGCGATCTGCACCTGGAAATGGAGATCCAGCGCTCGGAATACGAGGAGCTGATCGAGCCGTATCTGCAGAAGACCCTCGACTGCATCCACCGGAGTCTGCAGGACGCCAAGTTGATCCCCCGCGACATCGCCAAGGTGATGCTCGTGGGCGGCGCAAGCCGCACCCCGCTGGTGCATCAGATGATCGAGGAAAACATCGGGATCACTCCCCGCTGGGAGATCAATCCGGACCTGATCGTCTCCCTCGGCGCCAGTATTTCCGCAGCCACTCACGCGGGTGAAAAGAGCAAGGCGATCCTCGTCGATATCACTCCGCATTCCTTCGGCATCGAGGTGCTGAGACCCGACTTTATGGGCGGGTATCTGGAGTACGCGCCGATCATTCATCGCAACACGCCCCTGCCCGTCAGCCGCTCGGAAGGCTTTGCCACGACCAGCGACGATCAGACGACGGTGGAGGTGAAAGTCTACCAGGGAGAAGATCCAAATCCGCAGAAGAATACCCTGGTCGGAGACTTCACCGTGGAAGGTCTCAGCAAACGGCCGCAGGGCAATCCGGTCGTGGTCCACTTCAGCCTCGACCTCAACGGCATGCTGAAAGTCACTGCGACGGAAAAGGTCACAGGACTTTCAAAAACCGTCACCCTCGACACTCGCAAGGCTGCTGCAACATTCGACATGCAGGAAGCCCGGAGGAATATCGAGGCACTGCTGGAGTCATCCGAAGAGGGTGAGGAAGAAGCCACGGAGCAGGAAGTAATGGCGCTGGGACCAGGCACAACTACGGAGGCGGACGAAGAGCACAAGGCGCTCCTCGCGACGGCCAAGGATCTACGCAAACGAGGCGAAGGCCTAATCGGCAGCGGCATCAGCGAATCCGATGCGGCGGAAGTGAAGGAACTCCTCGATCAAAGCGCCGAGGCAGTGAAGGCGCACGACTGGGAGAAGCTGACCGAGCTGAACGAGTCGCTGAGCGATCTCGTGTACTATCTGGAGGATTAAACCTCCTCAGGAGAACCCGGCGGTCACGTCGACCGCCGGGGATCAACTACCCGAATGAGTATCAGCTCGTAATCGTAATCCTAATCTTAATCGTACTCTCCTTCTTCCGCCGCAGTGCTCCCCAAAGGGATTCCGACTACGAGTAAGATTACGATTACGATGAAATACAGTCCCAATGGAGATCACCTGCCCTTCCTGTAATAAAGTGAATGAAACGAGCCCCTGCCAGCGGTGCGGAGGTGAACTGGGACCGCTGTTCGCAATCCGCGAGGCGGCTGACGCCCACCTAAAGCTCGCCGGAGAATTCCTTCGGGAAGGAAGCATCGGCAACGCCTATCACCACGCCGCGCATTCGTGGTCGCTCCACCACAGTCCGGACGCGGCAAAGATCGCATTCCTGAGCTGTGCTTATGAGAAAGACCCGGCAGCCTGGCAATGGCTCGGGCGTGGAATGAATTTGAAGAAGAGTGGCGGGATGTAAGGGGAGAGTGCAACCGACGAGCGGGGCGCTACCTTGGAGTGCG
>CBINJX010000613.1:0-4092 GCA_966251085.1 uncultured Verrucomicrobiales bacterium | reverse complement strand
TTTCTGTGCGCCGGGAGAAGGCGGTTTCTTTCTCTTCAGAGAAGCAGCCAACGAGTGGAGCGCGTGAAGACATGGAGAAAGCTCCACCAGCCGGTAGTTCCCGGCTCCTCTCAACCGCCGAAGGCGCATTCTCAGTCCCTCAACCCTCAACCAACAACCCTCAACTTTCAGAGAAGGGGCATTCGACAGGACTGCTCCTCCAAAAGCGGTGCCCGGGTTAAACCGCTCCTGAGAAAAAAAATTTCCCTTCGGGGAGAAAGACGCTTTCCTCATGCGCTTTCAGCGCTGATAAAAGGATCAGCGCGAAGTCGGCGATTGAAAACCTGGCGTAGTCTCGCAACCGACTACAGGGCCAGTCAGTCCCACTCCAGAAGATGTTTTCCGTGCATTCACCCTGCGGGTGGATTCACACCGAGCTCTCGATCTGCTGTCTCGCGGCTCTCAACTCCCAACCCTCAACCCCGTTTTTAGGAAGATGCCACATAACATCGAATTGATCCTTACGCTGACAGGAGGCCTGACTGCTGCACTGATCCTGGGATTCCTGACCCAGCGAATGAAGATGTCGCCGATTGTAGGCTACCTGTTGGCAGGCATCCTGGTGGGACCGTTCACTCCCGGCTTCGTGGCGGATCAGAATATCGCCACCCAATCTGCGGAAATCGGCGTCATCCTCCTGATGTTTGGCGTCGGCCTGCATTTTCACCTGAAAGACCTGCTCGCAGTGCGCAAAGTGGCGCTCCCGGGGGCAGTCGTCCAGATTGCCGCAGCCACTGCCCTTGGCGCTGTGGTCACCCATTTCTTCGACTGGTCGTGGACCGCGGGCATCGTATTCGGCATGGCGATCTCCGTGGCGAGCACCGTGGTGCTCACGCGCGTCCTGGCCGATAACAACGCCCTGCACACACCGACCGGACATATCGCGATCGGATGGCTGATCGTCGAAGATCTTTTCACGATCCTGGTGCTCGTGGTACTGCCCGCCATCTATGCCCCTGCTGCTGACGGCAGCACCGGCGGCAATCTCTGGATCACCCTCGGGATCGCGGCGCTGAAACTCGGCGCGCTGGTCGCCTTCGCCCTCATCGCCGGGCAGCGGCTGATCCCCCTTTTCCTCGGCTACGTGGCTCGCACCGGTTCACGCGACCTCTTCACCCTGACGGTCCTGGTCCTGGCGCTCGGGATCGCCGTCGGCTCCGCGAAATTCTTCGGCGCCTCGATGGCGCTCGGCGCGTTCCTGGCCGGGATGGTCGTGGGGCAATCCGAGTTCAGCGCCCGTGCGGCCTCCGACGCGCTCCCCATGAAGGACGCGTTTGCCGTTCTGTTCTTCGTGTCGGTGGGAATGCTCTTCGATCCCTCGACGCTGGCTACCGGCTGGCCCCTGATGCTCGCGACTTTGGGCATCGTGATCATCGGCAAGCCACTCGCCGCGGTGGTCGTGGTCCTGCTCTTCAAACGCCCTCTCCAGGCAGCCCTTGCCATTGCAGTAGCGCTCGCCCAGATCGGCGAATTCTCGTTCATCCTCGCCGCGCTGGGCCAGAGCCTGAAGATCCTCCCGGGAGAAGCGACCGGCGCTCTCGTCGTTGCCTCGGTGGTTTCCATCACCCTCAATCCGCTGCTCTACCGTCTTGTCGAACCGTCGGTCCATTGGCTCCAGAAGAAGGGCTTTGCCCGCACTCCCGCCCCGGAGACAACGGAAGAAATCCCCGAGGTCAGCTCTTCCGTGCACCGGATCATCGTGGTTGGCTATGGTCCCATCGGCCGAACCTTGACCCGGATCCTCAAGCAGGAAGGTTTCGAAGTGGTCGTCGTCGAGATGAATATCGACACGGTGAAACAGCTGCGTGCCGCCGGCGAACTGGCAGTCTTTGGCGATGCGACCCACCGCGAAATCCTCCATCACGCAGGGATCGAAAAAGCGCAGGGCCTGATCATCGCCGCACAGATTCCACCAGCTCCCGTGGTGAAAACCGCACGCGAGCTGAGCGCGGATATTCGTATCCTGACCCGCGCCAACTATCTCGGTGAAGCGGCCCCTCTGCGGAAAGCCGGTGCAAATGCCGTCTTCGCCAGCGAAGGCGAAATCGCCCTCTCCATGTCGGCATACCTGCTGCATGAACTGGGCGCCACCGACGAACAGATCGACCGCGAACGCGAGCGGGTACGCGAGGAACTTTTTGAAAAGTTCAATGAGGGTGAAACCCGGGAACGTGGGAAAGCGCCGAAGCCGCAGGAGGCGGCGGTTCAGTAGGAGCCGCGGATATAGCGGATGAAAAGCGCCCCGGCAGGGGCAGCAGGAATTTAGCCCCGGGTCAGGTTCGCCGAAGCTGCTTGCAGCGAAGGCGGACGCCACCCGGGGTTTTCTATAAAGGCGGAGCCTCTCGCCGCTCCCGCGGAGCGCGTCCGCCTATCCGCACCAGTTGTAGAAACGAAGCATCCGCCCTGCCGAACAGAAGTGCCCTTGCGGATTATCACTCGTTCCGTTCCTGCCAAGAAATGTTTATTAGCGCGTGAGGAATGGATCTTAACTTTTGAGAAACATCCCTTGGCGCGTAAGAAACATTCCTTACGAGCCAAGTGATGAGTGATAAATTGTAAGGAACATTCCTTAAACTCCAAGGAATGTTCCTTACGAATTAAGAAGCATTCCTTAGCGGCTAAGGAACGAGTGATAAACGCCAAGGTTCATTTCTTAATCCGTAAGGAATGAGTTCTGGATTTAAGCAATGAGTCTTGGAGCCAGGGAATGGTTCTTAAATCCAGAGGGTGCCCCCTTAAATTCAGACCCTCCCCCCTTGATTTTATACCCCCAGAGCCCACCTGTGGCACGGAAGTTGAGTTCTACACTAGGGTTCTCGCAGGACCGGCAGCATACCAAGTCCATATGATCCCGATGCGCAGAAGAAGGTTGAACCGCAAAAGCGGCGTTCGGGTTGATCGAAAAAAACGCTACCCAGGTGTTCAGCTTACGAGTGAATCCACCAAACGCGTTTCGATCCACACTCCGCTCTTTCGCGGCTCACCTCTCACCTCTCACCTCTCACCTCTCACCTCCCCTCGCCGGTTCCGCATTGCTTCCCGCGCCCCGTGGCGCAAAGGTCTCCCCACTCATGCCTCGCAAACATCGCAAGAACGTAGGCCTGATCGGCCTCGGCATCATCGGCACACGGGCGGCAGCCGGACTCCGCACCGCGGGTTACCAGGTTTACGTCTGGAACCGCACGGTGAAGCCCGCCCCCAATTTCCTCGGCTCCCCGGCCGAAATCGCCCAGTGCTGCGACATCATCCAGCTTTTCGTCGCCGACGCTCGCGCCCTCATGGAAGTCCTCGAAGCCATGAAGGACGCGTTGACTCCGGAGCACGTGATCGTCTGCAACGCCACCGTCGGCCCCGAAGCCACCCTCGGCGCCGCAAAGTTTGTCCAGGAACGCGGTGCCCGTTTCCTCGATGCCCCCTTCACCGGCAGCAAACTCGCCGCC
The DNA here is from genome assembly GCA_966251085.1 of uncultured Verrucomicrobiales bacterium. Lineage (GTDB taxonomy): Bacteria > Verrucomicrobiota > Verrucomicrobiia > Chthoniobacterales > Chthoniobacteraceae > CBINJX01. The sequence continues at coordinate 613 of CBINJX010000613.1, read as the reverse complement.
GAACGCCGTCAGCTCGTTTATTATATTGGCGGTGATGACGCTACCTTCCTCCGGGTCAAACCAGTCCTGGAAGCCACCAGCAAATCGATCATCCGGATCGGCGGGATCGGCGACGCCGCCGTCGTGAAGGTCGCCACCAACCTGATCTCCGCCGTCAGCATCCAGGCGCTCGCCGAAGCGCTCGCCATCGTTCGCAAGGCAGGCCTCCCCGCCGATACCCTCGCCGCCGCGCTCGAGCACAACGCCGCCCGTTCCGGCGCCATGGATCTCAAGCTCCCGAAGATGCTGACCGGCGATTACGAGCCGCACTTCTCCCTGAAACACATGCTCAAGGACGTGCAGCTCGGGGTACAGATGGCCCACGCGCTCGGCGTCGAGACACCCGCGATTTCCACTACCGCGGACGCCATGACCGAAGGGGTTAACCGCGGCTGGGGAGAAGACGATTTCGCCTCGGTTTATCGGGTCTATGAGGAAGAAGGCGCGAGTAAACCAGCGGCGCTGACCGATAAATCCACAGCCACTCCCGAGGAAAAGAAAGAGACCCCACAAGGCGCAGCCCCCGCCTCTCCCCAACCCACAGCCGAGGGCAACGGCGAACAACAACAGGAAG
>CBINJX010000612.1:0-4095 GCA_966251085.1 uncultured Verrucomicrobiales bacterium | reverse complement strand
CAAAGGTAGCGCGAGTCCTCTCGCGCTGCCTCTGACAACACTCATGTCATCTCCAAGGTTGCGCCCGTTGACAGGGCGCCTTCCTCAGGAGTTCACGATCGACGGTTCGAAATTGTAGATCTCGCTCGTCGCGCCGAATTTCGGATATACGAATTTGCTCGTTGGGGCGGTGTCCTTGCAGATGCCGTGCACGCGGGCCAGCCCGCTGCTCTGCATCTGCTGAAGCGACGCATGGAGGAGAGCGGTGCCGAGACCTCGGTTGCGGTACTCGACCAGAACGCAGGGGCCCGAAACCAGGTTGCTCTCGGCGTCGACGTCCGTATTCAGGACCGATGCGGCGATGATGCGCTGGCCATGTGTGATCACCAGCCCAGGGACACCTTCCTTGATGAAGGCGGCGTCGAGTTGCTGGTCCAGCGCCTCACGAAAAGTTTTGAACGTATCGCTCCAAGAGGTGTCTAGGGAGAACGCACTGGAGATGACGTTGTGCGCAGCACGGGCGTCCTCTCGCGTAGCGATCCGGAGATTGTAATGGGCCGGTAGCGGCAGTTTTTGCTGTGGGAGCTTCGAAAGATCCCAGGTGAAGCGCCTCCAGCGCACCAGTTTCATGATCCGCGAATCTAAAAATCGCTCGCGTAAAATCAATGCCGAACGGCTTCGCCGTGCATGAAAACCAGTGTTGAGGAAGGGCATGGGGTGTGAAAATCAAGCGATGCTACTTCTTGTAGCATCATGTAAGTTGAGGGCTTTCCTCGCATTGCCAGGACTTTTCAGGCACGAGAGTTCCCGTCGAAGAGGGTGGGGCGTTATTGGTGCCTTTTGGGGAGGTTAAATTCCGTCGATGCGCGTGCAGCAGCGGACTCCTCGGCGAAAATTGCACCAATGCAAGGGCAAATGAGCGTTCTTTGGAGGGAATTACTCAAGAATCGTTGCTATGGCTGTTGGGGCGGCGACTTGAGCTAGGGGGAGAGGCCGGCGGTGAGAGGTGATCCCACTCGCCGGAATGTCATGCGGATTCTTCCACATCAGTCTTCGAAGTCTTCCGGCGGATTCTTCAGGAATGCGCGGAATTTCTTTTTATCGATTGCCTTCTCGTAAGCTTCCTCGGGCGAGATACGTGCGGCGCGCAGATGCTCCATGATTGCGTCATCGAGGGGCTGATTTCCCTTCTTCTTGCCCACCTGCATCATGCCCGGGATCTGGTGGGTCTTGGCCTCACGGATGAGGTTTGCGATCGCGGTATCGACCACGAGTACCTCAAGAGCAGCGACACGGCCGGGTTTGTCGATCCGGCGGAAAAGGTTCTGCGCCACGACCCCCTTGAGCGATTCCGCAAGACTTGCGCGAATCTGGTTCTGCTGGCCGCCTGGAAAGACGTCGATGATACGATCGATCGTTTTCGGTGCACTGGGGGTGTGAAGGGTTCCGAAGACAAGGTGACCCGTGGCTGCGGCGGTGAGGGCGAGTTCGATCGTCTCGAGATCGCGCATTTCACCGACGAGAATGATGTCCGGATCTTCACGCAGGGCGCCTCGTAGAGCGGCAGCGAAGGACTTCGTGTGCACGCCGACCTCGCGGTGGTTCACGAGCGACTGCTGGCTGCGATGCACGAACTCGATCGGGTCCTCGACAGTAATGATATGATCTTTCCGCTGTAGGTTTGCGTAATCCACCATTGCCGCGAGCGTAGTGGACTTACCGGAACCAGTCGGGCCGGTGACCAGTACCAATCCCTTCTTCAGCATGGAGAAACGCTTGAGAACCGGCGGCAGGCCGAGTTCCTCACAAGTGAGCACCTTACTGGGAATCAGACGGAAGACCGCGGCGATACCCTGGCGCTGATTGAAGAAGTTCGCACGATAGCGGGCAAAACCCGGATACTCATAACCGAAGTCCACGTCGCCGGTCTCCTCGAAGAGTTTGATCTTCTGTTCCGGGGCAATCTCATAAACGAGAGCCTTGAGATCGTCGCCTGAGAGTGGAGGCATGTCCACGCGGACAAGTTCACCATGGATGCGGAGCATCGGCGGATTGCCTGTGGACAGGTGCAAGTCCGAGGCATTCTGCTCCTTCATGAACTTAAAAAACGAATCAATGCGGGCCATAGCTTTCAAATGAGAAAGCTAGAGCAATGCCACGGGAGGAGGTTGAGTGTTGAGGGGGCGGGTTGAGTGATGAGAAAGTGCAGATCGGGAGCCTGTCCGGCACTTGCCAGCAAAACAAAACACGCCGGCTATTCAGGCGCATTCGCCCAGCCAGCGTGTCATCAGAAAGAATCACTCTTGAGTGCCAAGCAATCCATCGATCCGCCTTGTCCCGTCACTCAACCTTCACCCCTCAACACTCAACCTCCCCTAAGCTCCCCCTTCATCACGGCATGCCCACCAAACGCATCCTAGAAGTGCGGCGATGACGATGGAGAACATCCCAAGAGATAGCATAGGTAATGGAGTGGCACGTAGTTGCGCATCTCGCGCGTAAGGGTCAACTCGAAACGCTCCCGACCCTAGATTTTCACGCCAAAGAAGTCCTTGAAGACTTCCCTGTACACATCCCGCTTCATTTCCGGGAGCCACGTCATCTGGAAATCCTCGGGACGAATCCAGCGGAACGCTTGGAATTCCGGATGGCTCGTCGCTACGTTGATCCGTGAATCCGGGGAGGTGAAGTCCGCGAGAAAGTAGTGCTGCTCCTTGCCGTGATACCCTTTCTTGGTTCGGCCTTCTCCGAAGAGGTACCGATACGGTCCGCGTTGCTCGACGATTTCGAAATCATCCGGGACCAGGCCAATCTCTTCCATCAGCTCTCGCCTCAGCGCTTCCTCCCGCGTTTCGCCGGTATCGATGCCGCCCTGAGGAAATTGCCATGCACCGGGCATTCCTAGCCGCTCGCAGACGAGAATCTCGCCTTTCGAATTGCGAAGAATAGCGGCGACATTCGCGCGGTATTTCATTTCTTTCTTTGGCATGAGTAATCGCAACTTGGCACTGATTGGCGTGTCTGCCGTCGTTCTCTTGGGGCTCTTTCTAGTATGGTATTGGCAGCCAGAACGCCAGGTGCGACTGCATCAGAAGGCATTGCTCTCCGCAGTGGAGGATCGCGATTGGGAAGACGTTGGCGAATTGATGGCTGCTGATTACTCTGATCGCTGGCGGCACGACAAAGAATTTGTGCTGCGCGAGGCTCGCGAGGTGTTCCGCCAGTTCATTGCAGTACAACTGACTGGGGAAGAGACGGACCTCATCATGGAAGAAGGCACGGGTGAGGTCAAAACACGCCTGAAGCTGATTGGACGAGGCGGTCCGGTTGCCGAATTCGCGATGTCGCGAGTAAACGTGATGCAACAGCCCTGGAGTTTTCGCTGGGTGAAGCAGAGCGCCTGGCCGTGGGATTGGCAGTTGGTCTCCGTGGATCAGCCGGAACTCGATCTGCAAATGCCCGACCTCCTGTAGATCCGCTCAGGCGGTTGTGGATTGGCAGCAGGGTGGCGCTACGCCATTGATACACCCGTTCCCATGAAGCGTTTGATTCTTCTCCCCCTGCTGCTTTTCCCAGTTCTCGCTCTTGCCCAGACCGATGTGACGCCCGGCGAAACGACCACCGGTACTCCCATCTCGGTTCCGAACCAAATGCCCTTCTGGCGTTGCAAGCTGCCCGGTGGCGCATACGAAGTCGCCTTGCGTTCGATCGTTGCCGTCAGTTCGCACGAATACATCGTCGATGGCGCGGCGCGAGTTACAGAGGTGAACGTCGATACCCAGGGATCTGTTCTCGTTCGTTTCTATTACCTCGAGCCGAACCTGCCGAACAGTCCGTTGCCTGGAGGTGCGGAGGCAGTCCAGAGAGCGCGCGAACTGGCCACGGAAGCTGCTGAGCGTACCGGGCAGGATGCCTGGAAGAAAGTGGTCAAGAGCCATCCGGCCACTACTCACGCGCGGACCGTGGAGTACCGGCTCGTGACCAAAGAACAGCTTCTGGCGCTATTCAACAGCGTCTCCACGGCCTTCCGCACCGGGAAGGGGGCGGATTTCAGTGTGCAATGATGAATGACGAATGACGAATGACGAATGACGAATGACGAATGACGAACGGGGC
>CBINJX010000611.1:0-4103 GCA_966251085.1 uncultured Verrucomicrobiales bacterium | reverse complement strand
CTACTTCACCGAAGCTGTGTCCATCTTCACGCGTTTGAAGGTGGTCGAATTTTCAGGGCATTCTTTCCCTTCGATGATGGATTTGCAGCTGGTGGTGATCGTGTCGGCGTCGTCGAAGCGCAGTGTCAGGGCGTGCATGTGCGATTCTTTCGCCGCATGGATCCCGCAGGTCTGGTCGAAGTTGAACTTCATGCTGTTACCCTCTGCGGAGGCCAGCGTCATCGAGGGTCGGTTCCCCAAGACGCAGTAGTGGGTGAGGGCGAGCTTACCGTCCTTGTCGTAGTACATGGTCACCATCTCGTTCGGGGTGCCTGCGAAGACGCGTTCCTGGAGAACACTGCCGGCGGCAATGAGGCTGTATTCGACGGTCATTTCGACCGGGCCCTGGCCCATGTCGGCCTTGCCTTTCCAGGTGCCGACGAGACTCTTCATCCGCTCGAATTCAGGGGAGCCTTTTTTCGCGGCAGGGATTTCCCCGGCGAAGAGCATCGAGGAGGCGGCGATCAGGAGCGCGACGCAGTAGGAGGTGATTTTGCGGTGTTTGGTCATATGGATGAATTTGGGTTTCATCCGTATGACGAATGGCTGGATAGGTTCCGGACAGGGCGGAGTGGATTTGTGCGATATTTTTTTGAGCGCTCCTCTTTTCGAGAAGCGTCCAACGAGCGCGGCGCGACCTCCGAATGGATTACGGATTACTGGCTCACTGAGTCACTGATTACTTTCTTCGCGCCTTCACGTGCCCCGTTCGTTGGTTGCTCCTCTAAAGATACTTGCGGCGCGAGGAGCTCATCGATCGTGGCGAGCAGTTCACCGATGTCGAACGGTTTGGTCAGGTACTTGCGGGCCCCCATGGCGAGGAGACGCTGGATCTGGTTGCGGGTGGCGTCTGCACTCACGATCACGACCGGGATCTCGCGCGTCCGGGGATCGGCGCGGAGGCGGGCGAGGACTTCTGCGCCGGAGATGTCGGGCAGATGCATATCGAGCAGGATCAGCGCGGGGAGATGTTTCCGCGCGAGGTCGAGTGCGATGCCGCCCTGGATGGCGGTGATCAGTTCCACGCAGGGGACGGCATCGAACACCTGTTCCATGAGGTGACGGTTTGCCAGATTGTCCTCCACGTGCAGCACGGTGCGCCATTGTTGCCCGGTTGCGCCGTTCTCTTCGTCGCCGTCACCCCGGGAGTTGTGGGGTGCTTGAGGCTCGGTGCGCTCTTTGACAGGAGCGGCAGTGATCGGGAGATCGATGAAAAAGCTGCTGCCATGGCCGGGCGTACTTTCCACGCCGATGCGGCCGTTCATGGCTTCGATCAGCCGTTTGCTCAATGCCAGCCCGACACCTGATCCCTCGATCTGCGTGTGCTCGGCACCGAGTCTCTCGAAGGGGGTAAACAGGCGGGGCAGGTTATCCGGGGTAATGCCTGCACCGGTGTCGCGCACCGTGATTCGCACTCTGCCTTGTGAATTCCCATCCGCCACTGCTGCTCCACATCCGAGAGATTCGCATTCCACGATCACCTCGCCGCCGTCGCGGTTGTATTTGATCGCGTTGGATAGGAGGTTCAGCAGGACCTGCTTGAGACGCTGGACATCTGCGAGCGCAAAGCAGCAATCGGTCTGGCAGTCCGGAATCTGCAGCTGGATTTGTCGTTGGGTCGCCAGCGGCCTGATCAATGCCGTCGCCTCCTCGAGGACCTGGACGACCCGGACCGGCTCGATCGACAGCTCCAGGCGGCCGGCTTCGATCCGGGAAATGTCCAGCACTTCGTTGATGAGCCCCAGCAGATGGCGTCCGCCCTTGAGAATGTGCTGCACGCTTTCCTTTTCAAACTCCGGCAGCGAGCGTGCATCGAGGAGCTGCCCAAAGCCGAGAATCGCATTGAGCGGAGTGCGAAGCTCGTGGCTCATCCGCGAGAGAAACTCGCTCTTTGCCAGGTTTGCGCGCTCAGCTTCTTCCTTGGTGACGCGCAGTTCCGCCTCGGCCCGCTTGAGTTCGGTGACGTCCACGACCACGCCGTCCCACAGGATGGTGCCGTCGGATTGTTTCGCGGGACGCGAGCTGGCTTGGATCCACTTCGTCCTGCCGCCGTCCATCACGAGCCGGCCTTCCCAACGCCAAGGCTGCAGTGTCGCTGCCGATTCCGAAATGCTCTCGATCATGGCCGGGCGCTCCTCGGGATGGATCCGTGCAAAGACGGTGGAGCTATCCGACATTGCCTCCTCCGGCTCCACCTCGAACACCTCGCGGCAGCCCCTGCTCATGTAGGGAAAAGCGAAGCTGCCGTCCTGCCGCTGCAGGAACTGGTACACCACGCCAGGCATGTTGTCGGCAATGCGGCGATACTGCCCCTGCGCTTCGCGGAGGGCTTTCTCCATCCGCTGACGCTCGGCCATTTCTGTGCGCAGCGTCGTGTTGGCCTTTTGCAGCCGTGCGTTTTGCCGGGTGCTGGCGATGGTCTGCCGCTTCAGGAGATGTGCCCAGTAGCCGCAGATCCCGGCCTGCCCCAGGACAATGCCGAAGTGGAATGACAGTTTGTACATCCCGACATACAGGTCCTCAAAAAAGAAGACATTCACCCCGGAGTTATGTAGCAGCGCAAAGACGGTGTGCTGGATGATGATGAACAACGTGCCCGGCCAGAGGCATTTCCAGTCCTGGTACACGATCAGGACCGTGGATGCGGTGAAGTAAAAGAAATGCATCTCCGCCAACCCGTGCAGCTGGTAGATGTGCAGGGCGACGAAGATCTGGAGGGAGACGCCCGCGATGCAGCGGGTGATGACCGAGCGCGGAAGCAATCGAGCGCTGATGAAGAACATGGCCGTCGCGCAGGCACCGACGACTCCGGTGATAAGCCAGGTGTTGAAAAATGGCGCCAGGAGTACCGCGATCACCAGGTGGAGCAGGATAAAGCGCCCGACGATCTTGTCGCCGCGCGAGTGGATGCGATCCATTTGGGCGGTGTCTTCCGTCGAGGGGAGATCAGGAGAGTCTGGCACTTCCTGCCTGAGAGGCGGTGAAGTTCGTTCCTGGATGAACCCTGAAGTCAGTGGGAGAGATGCTTCGCTCATCGTGTTTCCTCTGGGGCTGTCGGTAGTTCACAGCCATAAGCCGTTGTGGCGATCGTGGGGAGAACCGGCAGGCCGTTTCCTTCCAGTAATCCGTCGAGTGCCAGCCGTGCAAACTCCGTTTTCTGGTCGGTGCAATATCGTGAGATGTTGTAATTGCCCCGGAACAGGAGTTCCCGGGTGGATGCGAGGACTACTGCCTGCGGCGTGGAATAAACCCCGCACGTCGCGGCGATCCGGCCATCGAGGTCTGTCACCGCTTCCATTCCGCCGAGCTTGCGACTCGCCGCTTCCGCCTTCTCCCGAGCTTCCGCTGGCGTAAGGTCGGAATCGGTCTGGATCACGGCCACGAAGCGCACCTGGTCACGGTACTGCTTATGGAGGCTACGGATGTGCTCCACATTGAAGCGGGAGCAGGGGCAGTCGGGATTGAAGAAGTGCAAGAGCAGCAGCCGGTTATCGATGGGTAGAGGGGAGGAGAGATCCGGGAGAAGTGGATCCACCTGAACGACAGAGCCGACAGGAACGGATGCAAGATTCTCAGGCTTCGGTGTCGGCAGGGAGTAACGGAGATCCTGATACCAGAAAGCCACGCCTATCACCCCGAGCAGAAACAACGCCGAGAGAAGAGTGAGCGCTACCTTGATCCCATAACGCCACGAAGATGGCGACAAAGGTGGAGAGGGTGAGTTGGAAGGGCTCATGCCGGGTGGCATAGCAAGCATAGTGTGGGACGCTGTCAATGGAGTCCTCTGGGTGTTGCAGGGTTGAGGGTTGAGGGTCGCCAACGAACGGGGGCGCGCGTGGGGGTGGTGAAGAAAGTAATCAGTGAGTCAGTAATCAGTAATCAGTGAGGCTTTCTCAATGAGGGATGCCCGCTTGGCACATTCAGAGGGGCAACCAACGAGCGGAGCGCGTGAAGGCATAAAGAAAGTGCGTGTGGTGGATTGCGATCTCCGAGCGCGATGACAAAACACACGCGCGCAGCGCCACTTCTTTTCCCAATGCGCGTTCGCCAATGAGGGACGTGCA
>CBINJX010000610.1:0-4105 GCA_966251085.1 uncultured Verrucomicrobiales bacterium | reverse complement strand
CTGGCTGCGGGCGAAAGCCGAGCGGCTGCTGGCGGAGCAATATATCCGCGATCTGGCGGTGAAGACACCATCGCCGGATGCAGCAGTAGGAACGCTCTCCGGCGGCAATCAACAGAAGGTCGCGCTCGCACGCTGGCTGGCGACTGAGCCGAAGGTGCTCATTCTCGATGAACCGACACAGGGCGTCGATGTCGGCGCGAAGGCGGAGATTCATCGGATCATCCGCGGCCTCGCTGCGAAGGGACTCGCGGTGATCATGATTTCTTCGGACCTGCCGGAGATCCTCGGCATGAGCGACCGGATCGGTGTGATGCGCGGCGGACGGCTCACTTCCATTCTCGATTCCGAAAACGCGGATGCGCATAGCGTGATGGCAGCAGCTCTCGGACAAACCACCGCAACTGCAGGGGAGGTGGCAGTATGATGATGCGTCGATATTTCCGCGAATGGTCGGTGGCTGGAGCACTTGCCCTGGTGCTCGCGGTGCTCGCCATCCAGGCGCCCGCTTTCTTCTCGGTAAATCAACTCCTGCCGACACTGGTGGAGGCCGCGCCGATCCTGCTGCTCGCGTGCGGCATGGCGCTGGTGATCATCTGCCGGCAGATCGATATTTCGGTCGGCTCGCAATTCGCCGTGTGCGGTGTCGTGGCCGGATTGCTCGCGCAGAAGGGCGCTCCGATGCCTGTGGTGGCAGTGGCCACGCTGGGTGCGGGTGCTGCATTTGGGGCGTTCAACGGAGCGCTCATCGCGTGGCTGCGGTTGCCGTCGATCGTGGTGACGCTTGCGACGATGGTGACATGGAAGGAGCTGCTGCGCTGGTGGCGGGAAGGGGAGTACGTGCGCGATCTGCCGTCGAGCTTCCAATGGTTTGGGCTCAGCCAGACCGGCGGGCAGTTTGCACTGATCGTGATCGCGGTCGTGATCTTCCTCTTGCTGACCTTTGCTCTCAAACATCTGGCAGGCGGACGGTTTGTCTATGCGGTCGGTTCCGATGCCGAAGCCGCGCGTCTAGCGGGGATCAATCCGCAATGGGTGACGTTCCTCGTCTTCCTCCTCATGGGCGCGATCGTCGGCACGGCTGCCCTGCTGAGCAGTGTGCGGTTCCCCGATGTCGATCCCAAGGCGGGAACTGGTCACGAACTGCGTGCTATCGCTGCGGCGGTGGTGGGCGGCGTCGCGATCTCCGGCGGACGCGGCAAGCTGTGGGGTGTCTTTGCCGGGGCGTTGCTGCTGGCCTTGATCGCACCCGCGCTGGTCTTCCTGCACGCACCGGCGCAGTGGGAAAAGGCGATCCAGGGCGGCATCATTCTTTTCGCCGTCGCCGCGGATGGATGGAGGCAGAGGAAGAATGCCGAATGACGAAATCAGAATGACGAAAGAAGCCCGAACCTCTATGTCCGGTATCCTCCCAATTCTGCGTCGCTCGCTGTTCCGTTTCGAGGTTCTGCTCGCAGTGGTATTGGTGATTGAGATCGTTGTCTTTTCACAGACCGCTTCGAACTTCGACACGACTGGGAATCTGTTTGAAGTGCTCCGGTTAAGCACGGTCATCGGCCTGCTCGCATTGGTGATGACACCGGTGATCCTGACCGGCGGCATCGATCTTTCCGTCGGCTCTCTGTTGGGGCTCTGTGCGGTGGTTTTCGGAAAACTCTGGCGCGATGCGGGGATGCCGCCGTGGCTCGCAGCTCTCTGCACGCTGGTGATCGGCGCGATGGCAGGTGGGCTGAATGCCGGGCTGATCACAAAACTGCGGCTGCCGCCGTTGATCGTCACACGCGGGGTGGATAACTTCACCGGCTTTCCCGAGTCGTTCCTATTCCTCGGGCAGGGGTACATCGGAGGTGTGCTGCCGACGCAGGTGCCGGTGCTTGTCCTCGTCGCTGTCGGAATCTGGCTCCTGGTGCATCAAACCACCTTCGGCCGCAGCTACCGGGCGATTGGATTTTCCGCTGAAGGGACGCGTTATGCCGGGCTGCCGGTCGATCGTCGCATCGGGTCGGTGTATGTCCTGAGCGGTATCGGCTCCGCGCTTGCCGCGCTGATTTACGTGGCGCACCTCGGCCAGGCAAAGGCGGATGCCGGGAGCGGCTTCGAGCTGCTCGCGATCACTGCTGTCGTGTTAGGCGGCACGAGCATCTTCGGCGGGATCGGCACCGTGCAGGGAACGCTGCTCGGCCTTGCCGTCCTCGCGGTTCTCAAGAACGGCCTCTTCCTCTCCGATCAACCCTCCGAGCTGGCCAACATCCTCACAGGTGCACTGCTGCTTGCCGTCCTCGCAGGTGATGCGCTAATGCGACGGTGGAGCGTGTACCGTGCGCGCAAAAACGCCCTCCGGCAAACCACTCTCCCGACTCCCTCCCTTTCCACAACTCCATGAAACGTATTCTCCCCACGCTTCTCGCCCTCACCGCTGCCATCTTCGTTTCCGGATGCGGCAAACAGAGCGCCGACTCCGGTGCAGGCTCCGGCTCCAACGGCAAGCAGTTGACGATTGCCTTCATGCCGAAGAGCAAAGGCAACGCCTACTTCATCGCCGCCAAGAAAGGCGCTGAGGAAGCAGCCAACGAACTCGGAGTGAAGCTCCTCTACGAGGGACCTACCGAACCCGATCCGGCACGGCAGAATGAAATCGTGGAGCAATGGATCCAGCGCGGCGTGGATGTGATTGCCGCTGCCTGCGAGAACAAGGAAGGCATTGCTACAGCACTGAAGAAGGCTCGCGACAAGGGAATCAAAGTGATCACTTACGATGCTGATACGCTCCCCGAGGCGCGTGACTTTTTCTGCAATCAGGCCACCCCTCAGGGCATCGGCGAGGCGCTCATGGAGGAGGCCGCCAAGGTCACCGGTGGAAAGGGTGAGTATGCAATCATCACCGCCTCTCTCACCGCTCAGAACATGAACGAGTGGCAGAAGCACATCGCCGCCGTGAACGCGGAGAAGTTCCCGGAGATGAAGCAGATCGCGCTGCGTCCCTGCGATGATCTCAAGGACAAGGCATTCCAGGAAGCGACCGCCCTCGTGAATGCGAACCCGAACCTCAAGCTCATCATGGCCATCTGCACCCCGGCCGTTCCCGGCGCAGCGGAAGCGGTGAAGCAAGCTGGCAAGCAGGACTCCGTGAAGGTGGTTGGCCTCGGCCTTCCCAGCGAAAACCGCCGTTATGTGAAAGAAGGCATTACTCCTTCCGTGATCCTCTGGAATGTCGGCGACCTCGGTTATCTTACCATTCAGGCAGCAGCCGCCGCAGGAAAAGGAGAGCTCAAAGCAGGCGACACGAGCTTCAAAGCCGGCCGCCTCGGCGAGATGAAGATCGACGGCAGCGACATCGTGCTAGGCAAACCGTTCGTGTTCACGAAGGAGAACATCGATCAGTTTGATTTTTGAGTGGAAGCCCGTCATCGGGCAGATCATTCCAGCAGGCATCGCTGTCATGGTAACGGCGTAGCCGGGAAGACGAGTAGCGGCATAGCCGCCGGATTCAGCGCCGAAGGCGCGACATATGATAGCCTGGGGTTTCAACCCCAGGTGGGCATGAAAAAGAGAAATAAGGGCTGAAGGCCCGCCCTATTTCTGGTGCATTCGCCGGGTATGCCGCAGTCGCTGAGTTTGATGATCGTACACGTGATCTTCAGCACGAAGGATCGTATGCCTTGCCTGGGACCGGTGATACGACCGGAACTGTACGCATACCTCGCTGAGGTCTCCCGAAATCTGGATTGCTACTGCTATCGCGTGGGTGGCGTGGCAGATCACGTTCATCTCGCCATTGGGTTATCGCGGACGATGGCGATCGCGACGTTAGTGAAGGAGCTAAAAACCTCCTCGTCCGCATGGCTGAAGACCAAGGGGAGCGAACTGCGGACGTTTTCGTGGCAGCGTGGCTACGGCGCTTTTTCGGTGGCTCCACGCGACGTAGAAAATGTCGTCGCCTACATCAATGCCCAGGAAGAACATCATCGTACACGGACGTTTCAGGAGGAGTACCGTGCATTCCTGACGAAATACGGAATCGCGTACGATGAACGGTACGTGTGGGATTGAACCGTATGTGAATAGGGCGGGCCTTCAGCCCTTATCATCTTTTTCCCGTCCTCCTGGG
>CBINJX010000609.1:0-4107 GCA_966251085.1 uncultured Verrucomicrobiales bacterium | reverse complement strand
TGGTGATTTCCTAATCCGTCCGGAGCTTCTGCCCGGCCGTTCTTACCTTTCATCTCGCAACATATGGATCCCGACGAAATTCTCCTGGAAACAGAGTCCTCAATGGAAAAAGCGGTGGACTACATGATGCACGAATTTGCATCGGTGCGCACCGGCAAGGCATCCCCTGCCCTCGTGGAAAACCTCGATGTGGAGGCGTACGACGCGCAGATGAAGCTGAAGCAGCTCGCCGTGATTACCACACAGGAGCCGCGTCTTCTGGTCATCCAGCCCTTTGACGGATCGACAACGAAGAACATTGAGAAGGCGATCAAGGAATCGAAGCTCGGCATCAATCCGGTCACCGAAGGCAAAGTGATCCGCCTGCCGATCCCAGCTCTTACGGAAGAGCGCCGCAAGGACCTCGTGAAGAGCATCAAGCAGATGGCCGAAGAAGCCCGTGTCCGCGTCCGTTCTTCCCGCCGCGAGGGGATGGATTCGATGAAGAAACTCCAGAAGGACGGCAAGATCTCGGAAGACGATCTGGAAAACTACGAGAAAGAGATTCAGAAGCTGACCGACGGGTCCGTGAAGAAAATCGACGAGATGGTCGCTTCGAAGGAAGAAGATATCATGAAGGTCTGACGCGGTTCTCGCGTCTGGTTCCGTCCTCTTAATCTTACTCTTATTCTTAATCGTATCTCCTTTTCCGGAGTCACCGGGGAGCTGAGCGTAGCTAAAGAGTAAGAGTAGGATTAAGCTCAAGATTAAGAGGAAAACAGCTTCCACACTCCTCGCACAACTCACCCCTTTCCCCGTGAAACGCCTGCTCTTTACCCTCCTCCTCATCGCCACCGTCGCCACTCAGGCAGAGGTTGTCCGTCTGGCACCCGATCTCACCTTTCCCGGACCAGGCAACACCGCGAAGAGCCTGAAGTCGCTGCGTGGCCAACCGGTCGTACTGCTCGTTGCGGAGTCCCCGCGCACTCGCGCCTATCGCAAGCAGCTCAAGGAACTGCGTGAGATCTACTCACAGTTCGCCAGTCGTCAGGTGGTGTTCATCGCGGCTTTCAAAGACGGGAGCAAAGAGCCGGTCCAGTCGGATGTCCCCTTTGCGGTCGCCAACAACGGTGCCGCAGTCGCCGGTGCGTACGGGGTGCAGGATGACTTTTCCCTGGTCGTGATTGGCAAGGACGGAAACGTGGACTACCAGACCGAAAAACCGGCAGCTGCTCAGCGCATCCGCGACGTGATCCAGAACTCCTTCGCAGTTCAGGAAGCCGCGCGGAAGGACACCGTTCGATAAGACTTCTCGAGGATGCGCATCGCTGTCCTTTCGGATACCCACGACAAGCTCCCGTCGCATGTCGTGGAAGCGGTGCGCGAGGCGGATGAGATCTGGCATCTGGGCGACGTCACGATGGATGCCATTCTCGAGACCCTGCGGCGGCTCGGCCCACCTCTGCGAGTGGTCAGAGGAAATTGCGACAGTAATAGCGCCTGGCCGCTGACACTCGATTTTGAGCTGGAAGGTTTCCGGATCCAGCTGATCCATATCCCACCCCGACAGGCTCCATCCGGGGTGCAGATGCTTTTCCATGGTCACACGCATGTGCCGAGGAATGAAATGGTGGGGGAAACGCGGTTCTACAATCCCGGATGCATCACACGGCCTAACCGGGGTGCGCCTGCCAGCTATGCATGGCTGGAACTGGTGAAAGGCGAAACTCCAAGGTGGAGTCTGGTCCGGGTGTAAGGTCTTGGCGGAAATTGCAGAAGCGCTTCAGCGCAAGGGCTTCATCCACGGAAAACTGACGGGAAAAATGCATTTCCCGGCGAGTGCGGCCTGCAATCTGCTTTTCTCAATCCAGCCCTCACTCGAATGCAGCTGGAACAGACTCAATATCAGGATCAACTCGTCCGCGGCCTGACGCATCGGATGAATAACATCCTTACGCTCTTTCATGGCTATGTCGGTATGCTGCTGGAAAATGAGCAGCTCGATAAGACGACCCGGGATAGCTTGCGGAAGATCAAAGATGGCGCCACTGCCGCATCCGAACTCATGGACCGAACCCATTCCCTGGTCCGGCCCAGCACTCTCGTTTGGCGGCAGGTGGATCTATCGGAGTTTGTTCCGATGCTACGAGTCGTCTTCGATGCATTCCGCAAACCAAATACCCGGATCGAGATCGAGTGTTCGGAGGATCTCCCACCGGTCTGGGCTGATGCGGGACGGGTCAAGACGGCAATCGTCGAGTTGGTTCGCAACGCCTGTGAGGCGGCGAAGGATGAGGGTGGCACTGTGCGAGTCTCGGTCCGCCCTGAACATTCCCCTTCCTCCAGTTCTGGCACTCAGAGCAAGGCAAAGTGGATCAATGTTTCCGTGATCGATGATGGTCCGGGGATCGATCCGGGTGTCGGCGACAAGATTTTCCAACCGTTCTTCTCCACGAAAAAGCGCCAAAACGCGGCTGGTCTCGGTCTCAACGTGGCAACAGGTCTCGTACAGCAACTCGGCGGAGTAATCCGGCATCAGAGCGAGCCGGGGCGGACGTGCTTCCAGATCCTGCTACCGGCCCAATCGGAGCGCCGGTAGAGGGAGTTTGAGGGACAGCTTTACATCAGGTGGTAAGCGTCCACATCCACGGTGACATGCACGTCCTCGGGAAACGTGAGTTTGCTCAGCACCGTCTGCAGATGCCGGCTCAGCTTCAGGATCGATTTTGTCCTGAGCATGAGATGGAACCGGTAGAAACCGTGTGATTTCTCCAGCGGTGCGGGTGCGGGATCACTGAGAGTGGTACCGGGCGGGAGATCCGGTTTCAGCTTTCGGGCGAGGGTTTCTGTGGAGAAACTCGCCCGTGACTCATGCGGGGAACGGACGCCGATGAGGACGAGGTGGTTGAAGGGCGGATAGAGCCATTGTTTCCGGAACTCGATCTCCTGTTCCCAATACCCCTCGAAGTCGTGGTGTCGCGCAAACTGGATGGACGGGCTGAACGGGGTGAAGCTCTGCACAAACACCTCCCCTTCCACATCGCCACGTCCGGCGCGCCCCGCTACCTGCGTGAGCAGCTGGAAAGTTCGCTCACCGGCGCGGAAATCGGGGAGATGCAGGCCCAGGTCGGCATTCACGATTCCCACGAGGGTGACGTTCGGGAAATGCAGCCCTTTCGCGATCATTTGGGTGCCGACGAGAATATCGATCTTGCCGGCACGGAAGGCATTCAGCGTTTCACGGAAGGCTTCCTTCCGCTGCATGACATCGGCATCCAGGCGCTTCACCACAGCCGTGGGAAAGATCTTCGTGACGATATCCTCAACCTTCTCGGTCCCGGTGCCGCTGTAGCGGATCGACGGATCGCGGCATTCCGGGCATTTATTCGGTGCGACAGCCTGATGCCCGCAGATGTGGCAAACGATCCGGTCGGCGGCTCGGTGGAAGGTGAGCGAGACCGAGCAATTCGGACACTCGCAGACATACCCGCATTTCTCGCAAAGGAGCGAGGTGGAGAACCCGCGGCGGTTCAGGAAGAGGATCGACTGCTCCTTCTTGGTGAGACGATCATTGATGGAAGCAAGGAGCCGCTCAGAGAGAATGGAACCCTTGTTCCGCGGCTCCATGCGCATGTCGATGATCCGGATGTAAGGCAGCTGCCGGTCATCGATGCGCATGGTCATCTTGAGCAGCTCGTACTTGCCCTCGGTAGCGTTGTGATAGCTCTCCAGCGATGGCGTGGCAGAGCCGAGGAGGATCGCGCATTTCTCCATGTGGGCGCGAACCACGGCGACGTCGCGTCCGTGATAACGCGGCGTCTCCTCCTGCTTGTATGAATTCTCGTGCTCTTCATCGACCACAATGAGCCCGAGGTTCTGGACCGGAGCAAAGATGGCGCTCCGGGCACCGATCACGATCCGCGCACGTCCGCTCCGGATCTTGTGCCATTCATCGTGACGCTCCCCTTCAGAAAGATGTGAATGCAAAACCGCAACTTCGTGCTGGGTTTCGGCAAAGCGGCTTTTGAATCGCTCCACCGTCTGTGGAGTCAGCGAGATCTCCGGCACTAGCATGATCGCCGTCTTGCCGCACTCCAAGGCGAGCTGGATGGCCTGCAGATAAATCTC
>CBINJX010000608.1:0-4120 GCA_966251085.1 uncultured Verrucomicrobiales bacterium | reverse complement strand
CCCTTGTGCCTGGGCCGCCTTTATACTTCTTAACTTAATGGCGTTGGGGTTGCCCCCCCCCAGGCTGCTATAAAACGCACCTTCGGTGCTGGGAGGGCACTGATCTTCTGTTACCGACGCTTCTTCAGCTGCGGTTCTCTGCCCCCATGCCCCCTCTCTTGTAAATGGAAATACACGACGATGTATAATCCTCTGGAACAAAGCAGTTTACGATCAAGATTAAGATTACGATTCTGAGGCTGTAGCGCCAATGAGGGATAGGCACTTAGGAGCAAGAACTCACGAGTTGGAATGCACTCGCGGCACAAGGACTCCACCGGAGTTCTCACGCGGATCGGAGGTCATTGCCGCATTTGCGGTATCTCATACCTGAGTTCCGCAAAAGCTTCACCATATGCGGTCAGTGACACGAGTTTCAGCGGTGGCGCTGTAATCCTTCGCGGGAGCAACGGCGCCCCGCCGCCCAAGGTCACGGACGTGATTTGGACGATCAATTCATCCAGCAGACCATGGTCGAGAAACTGCCCCGCCAGCTCCCCGCCTCCGACGATCCAGACGTTCTTACCGGCTGCAGCTTCAACCATCTCCTGGTGCACCGGCCGAACATCACCCCGCACAAATCGAACATCTGCACCGGGAATCTCCGGAAGCGAACGTGAACTGAAAACCCAAGTCGGCTGATCGTATGGCCACGGTTGCGGATCACCGTTCTCCGGGCGGACGTGGTTATTCAATAACCACTCGTAAGTGCTCGATCCCATCGCCAAGGCGCCAACATCACGGATGAAAGCCGGATAACTCGTCCCCTCCACACTTCCAAACTGAAGCAGCCAATCCAAGGAATGCTGAGAATCGGCGATAAAGCCGTCCAGGCTGGATGCCGTGTAATATTGAGTCTTCATAAAGAAAGAGTCGTTCTCCGTTTCAGCTCTCCAGATGTGCAAAGTCAGCGCTAGTTGTGAAACTCCGCGGCAGTAATCTCGCCCCGTCCGTCTCAATCCGGGCTGAACGAAACGCCAGTCACTCGGCCATCTTTGAGAGTGACGATCCCCCAATCAGAATCGAAGGCACTTGTAGAGTGTCGGAAAACGAGTGACCCCTGAATGGTCATTTTGAACGCCGTCGCCGCGGTTATCTGGAGTGCCAACCTCATGATCTGCCTGTATTATTACGAGCCCCCGCGTCACTGCAACGGCAGGTACACATCGGTGATCATTTCGTGTTCCTGCACATTTGGCCCGACGTTGACGTAGTGAAAGAAGATCGGGAACTTCCCCGGCCGCTCTCCGCTCTGAGGAAGCCAGACGTCGTAAAGATAAGGCGCCGCCGGAATATGCGCACGAGACCCGATATGCCGAACCACCGCGCAACGTCCCCCTGGAATGACCTTGGTAATGATTCCATGCGAGTTCGGTGAGACGTCATCGTTCACGGAGACGCAGAAATCAACACGGTGGAGTTCCGGCGGCGTGGTGCGCGGGTCGGTGTAGTGGATGCCATAGCTGCGATGGCGGTCGGGAGGCAGACGGTTTTGGATCCGCCAATCGATGAGCTTGCGAGCAGTGGCGTACTCCAACTCAGGCGAACCGTGATGCTCGACTGCTGCTACTTTGGTTTCGGGGAAATCGACGATCCGAACTTCCATGTGGCGCGTATCCTTGGCGAGGCGATAGGGCGGAATATCACGCAAATACCGGGCACACAGCTCGCATCCAAGCACTGAAAATCGGAAAAACGCATCCACCCCTTCTTGCACGGGTAACTTTCTTTGTTAGCCTCCGCCGCGTGCGAGTCCGCCTCCTCATCCCCTCTGCCTTTTGCATACTCTGCATCCTCTATGGTGCTGGTGTGTCTGGCCAGGATTCCGGATCACTCAGCGATGCGGAAAAGAGGCGGCAATTTCTACGGGCTCGCGAGGAGATGCGGACGCTTCCGCCTGCCACTCCGGTAACGGCGACTCCGGCCCCCAAGCCAAAACCGAGGACGCGATCGACACCGAGGTCCACCCCCAACACACCGAGGGAAACACCGACAGCGACTGCGCGCCCAGCCAAACCCGAACCGACACCTAGAAACTCACCTGAGCCAAGTCCGCGGCAGCGTGAGCGGGAAATGCCGGCCGCGACGCCGAGCCCTCGCCCCAGGCCCGAACCGCAGGCGACCGCTCGTCCGCAGCGAAGAGAAGAGACGCCGCGCCCAGTGACTCCCCGGCCGGTGACGCCTTCCCCACGACCGACCGTGAAGCTCCCGCCGGCCCCGGTCACTATCGAAAAATCCGGTGTGGAAGAAGAGCGCGGACTTCAGCCTCCAGCACGAGGAGGGTGGTTCACCCGGTGGAAGTATCTCTCCCGTGGGCTCCGCCGGGAAATTGACCGCGCCCCGGTACAGAAGCGCCGCTGGCGTTACATTGTGGTACACAACAGCGGCACACGGCAGGGTAATGCAAAGGCGTTTGAATATTATCATCGGCGCGTGCGTAAAATGCCGAATGGACTCGCCTACCATTTTGTCATCGGCAATGGCACATCCTCCGGTGACGGCGAGATCGAGGTGGGCAGCCGTTGGACCCGCCAGATCAATGGCGGCCATGTACACAGTGATTACCTGAACAACATCGCCCTGGGGATCTGCCTCGTCGGTGATTACAACCGCGACGCCGTCACCGCCCGGCAGCTCGCTGCGCTGGATGAATTGATCCGTTATTTGCGCCAACGGGTAGGCAAGATCGACCGGCAATGGGCAATCGTTAAGGCGCACCGGGCAATCAATCCGCCGCGCTGGCCCACGGATTGCCCAGGCGACAAGTTCCCGTACCGCTGGCTCGACTCAAAGTTCAAGTAGGAGCAGCCGTTTGCGGCGTGCGAAGCGTACCGCAGTCGTCATGTACATCGGACTTACCGGAGCCACGGGCTTCATCGGGCGAAAGATCGTCGATCTCGCGCTCAATCGCGGACATGAGATCATCGCATTCTCCCGGAATCCGGCATCGAGTATCCCCGGGTGCGAGATGCGGCTCTATTCCCTGGAAAAGCCGCTCGATCTGAGCGGATGCGATGCGGTGATTCATCTCGCGGGTGAATCGGTGATCGGCCTCTGGACGGAGTCGAAGAAAGAGAAGATCCGCGATAGCCGGGTACTCGGGACACGCCACGTAGTGGAGGCGATCAACGCGAGCGAGAAACCGCCGGAGGTGTTTGTGTGCGGTTCGGCGATTGGATTTTACGGGGACTCGGGAGATCGGGAGATAACCGAGGGGGCTGGGCACGGGAATGATTTCCTCGCCACTACCACGCAGGCCTGGGAGGCGGAGGCTGCCAAGACCAGACCGGAGACACGCGTAGTCCTTCTCCGCACGGGAATTGTCCTCGGGAAAAACGGCGGAGCACTCTCTACGATGGCACCGGTCTTCCGCGCCGGACTGGGCGGACAGATCGGGAATGGACAGCAGTTCATGTCGTGGATTCATCTAACGGATGAAGCGATGCTGGCGCTATTCGCCGTGGAAAACCTTGATATTCGCGGCCCGCTGAACGCCACTGCTCCCTGGCCGGTGCGCAACGGGGAGTTTACGAAGGAGCTGGCGAAAGTGTTGCGGCGTCCTGCCTTTTTCCGAGTACCGGCCTTTGCATTGCGCCCGCTCGGGGAGTTCTCGCATGAGCTGCTCGACAGCAAACGCGTGGTGCCCGCGATGGCCACGGAGCATGGATTCCGATTTCAGTTCTCGGAACTCGGGCCGGCGCTGAAGGATTTGCTCGGGTAAGGACGGAGGGGCCACGAAGGGGCACAAAAGACACAAGAGGAGCACTGTCGTTGTCCCAAACAGCGCTTTCGGAAGATCGGTCCTGCGGCATGCCCCTCGTTGAAGAGAAAGAATCAACCTTCTCCCGGCGCACAGAAGAGTGCAGGCCAGAGCCAGCCAGCTGCCTTTCAGATCGGAAGGACCGCGTTAGCTCCCACCCAGCCATCGGCCGGGCTGAGATTAGACGCTCCGTTGGAGCTAAGAAAAAGCCGATGCAAAAGCGGCGCTCGGTTTTATCGGTGCCGGCATTGAGGAAAAACCCAGCTCAGAATTCAACTTTCGTGCCACGGAGTGCGATGGGGGGCTTAATATTTCAGAACG
>CBINJX010000607.1:0-4124 GCA_966251085.1 uncultured Verrucomicrobiales bacterium | reverse complement strand
GTGGACGCCCCCGCGGTGGCGCCGGGGCACGTCCCGCCCTGGCTGCCGAACCTCTGTTCACGGAGGATTTCAGCAAAGCCGCGCCAGATTCCGCGCCGGAAGGACTCATGATCATGTCCGGCGGATTCGAGGTGAAAGAGGAGAATGGGAACAAGGTTTTGGAACTACCGGGCTCTCCCCTGGATACGTTTGGCGCGCTTTTCGGACCGACCCCGCAATCTCTGGACGCCACAGCGAGCGCACGTTTCCTTGGCACAAACAAGGGCCGGAAGTTCCCCACCTTTGGCGTCAGTCTGCACGGTGTTGGCGGATACCGCCTCCAGGTAAGCCCCGCGAAGAAGGCACTCGAGATCTACAAGGGTGATCAACCGATCGCGTCCGTCCCCTTTGATTGGAAATCAGGCGCTTGGACCCATGCAAAAATCCAGGTCCGGCAGAAGGGCGACGGTGCAGTCGTCGAGGGGAAGGCGTGGCCCGACGGCAGTGCGGAACCCGAAAAATGGCTGATCACCCACGAGGAAGAAAAAGCGCCGAAACCGGGGCGCGCCGGGATCTGGGGCAGTCCTTACTCGGGAACGCCAATTCGCTTCGATGATTTGAAAATCGAAGCCGCGAAGTAACGTCACGCCCTCTTAAGGTTAATCTTGATCGTATTCTTACTCTCCTCAGAGGTACGCTAAAGAGGAGAGTAGGATTAAGAGTGAGATTGTGGTTAAGAGGGCTCGCCCATTCTCTTTCGTCAACCGACCTCCAGCAATGAACCTCCGAACCCTCCTCCCTCTCGTCGCTCTCTCGGCCAGCATCGCACATGCGGCTGACTGGCCCCAGTACCGCGGTGCGGCCAGTGACGGCACCACTCCTGAACGGATCAGCAAGCCATGGAGCAGCAATGGCCCGAAGCAAGTGTGGAAAGCGCCGAGTGAGGGCGGGTTTGCATCCTTCGCAGTCGGTGGCGGCAAAGCGTTCACACTCGCCCTCAAGGAGGCGGATGGCGCACAGCAGGAGTGCCTCATCGCCCTCGATGCCAATACCGGGAAGGAACTCTGGTTCGCCCCGTTGAATTTCGCCAAGTATGACGGAGGTGGAAATGACGGCACCCGCGACAACAAAGGTGGCGACGGCCCGCGAGGGACTCCCACGATCGTTGGCAACACGGTCGTCACGATGTCCTCGCAGCTCGTTCTGCGTTGCTTCGATACCGCGACAGGCAAGGTGCTCTGGACACGCGACCTCGCCAAGGAACACTCCGGCCGCAACATTCGCTGGCAGAATGCCGCCTCTCCGTTACTCGAAGGCGGTCTCCTCTACGTTGCCGGCGGCGGAGCCGGTCAGTCGATCCTCGCAATCAACCCCAAGAACGGCAGTGTCGTGTGGAAGGGCTTCGACGAGACGATGACGCATGCCACTCCGGTGGCGGCGACGATCGCCAACCAACGTCAGGTGATCTTCTTCACCCAGTCCGGTCTTCTCAGCGTCGATCCAAAGACCGGCAAGGAACTCTGGCGTTATGCCTTTGATTTCCGCATTTCCACAGCCGCTTCGCCGGTCGTCTACAAGGACATCGTTTATTGCTCCGCAGGGTATGGCGTCGGCGCAGGCGCAGTGAAGGTGTCGAACACCGGCGGCAACTGGGAAGTGAAAGAGCTTTATCGCAAGCGCGGCGACAAACCGCTCGCGAACCACTGGAGCACCCCGGTCGTGAAGGATGGCTTCATGTACGGCATGTTCCAGTTCAAGGAATATGGCAAGGGCCCGGTGAAGTGCGTCGATATCGCCACGGGCGAAGTGAAGTGGGAAAAGGAAGGCTTCGGCCCCGGGCATGTGATCCTCGCTGGCGACCAGGTTCTCGCGCTCTCCGACGAAGGTCATCTGGTCCTCATCGCCGCCGACCCAAGGGGCTACAAGGAACTCGCCCGTGCTGATGTGCTCGATGGCAAATGCTGGACAACTCCGGTCCTCGCCAATGGCCGCGTGTACGCCCGCAGCACAAAGGAAGCGGTTAGCCTGGATGTTTCCGGTCGGTAAGCGGACTGGTTAGTCAGTTCTACTCATCACAACGCGGCGCTCGGGACACCGGGCGTCGCGTTCTTGTTATCGGGCGTCACTGGCCGGAAACCACATGGAGTGCGGCAGCAAGCCGCGAAGCAGAACTGATTCAGATTTTCTTTTTCGCGCCCGGCTTTTCGATCGCTGATGCGCACGCATCTGCGACGATCTCGAGTTCCTCCAGGAAACACTCGCGGCGATTTGGCGGGAGAGCGGCAAGCACCTGATCCTGCAGCTCGATCGCGATCAGTTTCGCTTGCTCAAAGGTGGTGCGCCCCAGATCACAAAGCTGCACGCGATGCGCACGACGGTCGCGCTCGTGAGGCTTCCTGACAATCAGCCCTGCTTTTTCCATCCGCGCCAGCGTGGAGGTGATGGTATTCGGATCACTCGCCATCAGGTCCGTGATATGCCGTTGCGTCAGCCCTGCGGGATCGCCTTCATGCAGCCAGCGCAGAATGCTGAACTGATCCGGAGTGAGTGCGAGATGTGAGACTCGCTGGCGAAATGCCTGATTCAGCCCATACCACGCCCGGCGAAGCAACGGCGGGAGCCGTCGCGGCGCGTGGTTTTCAGGCAGATCGGGAGGAAGAGTCTCGGACATTAGAATACTGTCGCAGATTGCAACAGACAGAGGTCGGCTGTCAGCCCTCTTACACGCCGGACCGATATCCGGCCGGATCGATCTCCACGGAGGAGTACCCTACCGCTTCGAGTCCCCCCTCCAACTGCGACTGTACCTCAGGGATACGCGCCATTTCCTCCGGTGCAATCTGCACACGGGCTCTCGGTACCTTCCCCGGCTCCACCATATGTCGGACACGGAACACCCGGAAGCCCAGGCTCCGCACCCAGGCCTCACCACGTTCCACCATTGCCAACGCATCGAGAGTCACCGGCGTGCCGTGTGGAATCCGCGAGGAAAGACACGGCTGCGCCGGCGCATCGGCTGTCGGCAGCCCGAGTCCACGCGAAAGTTCACGGATCTCGGCCTTCGTCAGTCCGGCATCACGCAGCGGCGCGACTACGTGAAACTCCGTTGCCGCCTGCCGACCCGGGCGGACCTGACGCATATCGTCGGCGTTTTCCCCATAAGCGATCGCTTTGAAGCCCCGCTCGGCAGCAAGCTGTTCAAGAGTCCTGAACAGCTCGGCCTTGCAGAAATAACACCGATTCATCGGGTTGCTCGCGTACTCGGGATTCTCCATCTCCCGCGTCTGCACTACCTCCACAGGAGCCCCGATCTGCTCGGCCAGTGTCAGCGCATCCGCCAGCGCCTGCCGGGGAAGGCTCGGGCTGTCGGCGATCACCCCGAGCATCCTATCTCCAAGTACACGATGCGCTTCCGCAAGCAGGTACGCACTGTCCACTCCACCACTGTACGCGATGACAAGCGGCGCGAGATCCGTCAGTTGTTCCTGCAATTGCGAAAGCTTTTCAGTCATAAAGAAGAATCAGAGGTTCATGCGCCGGAAGAGTTCATCCAGCGCGACACTGAGGCCGATGTAGAACTCGCCGAACTCGGCGTATTGTGCGCTCACTTCGTCGAAGCGCATCTTGTAAACGATCTCCTTCACGTAGAAGGAATCATGAGCAAAGAGGGTCACCCCCCACTCGGCGTCATCGAGGCCGGTGGAGCCAGTGATGAGCTGGAGAATTTTCCCATGGTAGGTGCGTCCCACACGGCCGTGACCAGCCATGAGCTTCTTCCGCTCCTCGAACGGTAGCGCATACCAGTTCTGGCCATCCGGATTGCGGCGCTTGCTCATCGGGTAGAAGCAGAACACCTCCCACACTGGCAGCACCGGGTAGAGCTTGTCCTTGCGGTACTTTGCCATCCGGGCGCGGAACTCTTCCATCTTGGTCTGAAACTCCGGCGAATCCGGCTGGAGATTCTGCTCGGACTTCAGCGTTTCAGCGTACTCCTCGTCGCTGGTGATGTATTCGCTCTCTTCCGTCAAAGAGAGGAAGGAATAAACCGGCGTCAGCACATCCGCCCCGAGAGAAAGCGAGAGGCGCTTTTCAAAGGCATTGGCGGTGTGCAGGTCGGGGGTGAGTAGCATGAAGCCGATGTCCGC
>CBINJX010000606.1:0-4130 GCA_966251085.1 uncultured Verrucomicrobiales bacterium | reverse complement strand
GCCTATAACAATGAGCGTAACGGTGAAGACTGGAAGTTCTCGTATTTCAATGGCAAGTTCGCCGTGAACATCTCCGACCCGGGCATCGGCGCTGCTCAGGATGGACGCCTCACCTTCCCGGAGATCTTCAAGAAGAGCAAAGATCCGGTTATCAAGGCGACACTGAGTGCAGTGGCCGATATCAACCTGCGGCTTGATCTCAGTGTGCAGGGCAGCAAGGTGCTTCCGCGGATCCTTGCTGACTTCAATCTCGACTGGTCGTGGGCGATTGGCAGCGGAGCGCAGGCTCCGAAGGTGGGCTTCAACAACGTCAAGCTCGACCTCGGTAGCTTCATCTCCGATTTCCTCGGGCCGATCGCGCAGAAGATTAACGATGCAATCAAGCCGTTTGATCCGGTGCTGGATGCGCTACAGACGCGCATTCCGGTGCTCTCGGATCTCATGGGGCGCGACTACACGATCCTCGATCTCGCAGCGAGCTTCGGTAAAGTGGACCGTCGCTTCGTTGATGCGGTACTACAGGTGCGTGGCCTGATCGCTGATATTGCTGAAGCTGCGGCTTCCGGTGAAACGATCCTTATCGACATCGGATCGATCGTCGATTTCGGCAGTTCGGTAATGAAGAAGGGCGCGATGAAGTCCGTGGATCCCACTTCAATGGGAATCTCCACGAAGAACATCTCGGTACCGGATGGCGCCAACGCTCAGACAAAGAGCGTGATGAGCAAATCGACGAGTGTGACGGGCGGTGGCTTTGCGTTCCCGATCCTAAAACCATCGAATGTCTTCAAGCTCCTGATGGGGCAGGACGCGACGCTCTTTACCTACGACATCCCACGCCTCGAGGTGTCGATGTCGATGTCTGCGAAGTTCAGCATATTTGGACCGCTCGTGGCGACATTTGGCGGTAAGATCTCAGCCTTTGCGGATCTTGCTGTGGGCTTCGACACGAAGGGACTCAACCAGTTCAAGACGAGTGGAGATCCGCTCGACATCCTCGATGGATTCTACGTCAGCGATCGTGCGAATCCGGATGGTACGGGCGCAGATGTGCCTGAGGCCGGATTTAGCGGCAGGATTGAAATCGGCGGCGCGGTGAACCTTGCGCTGATCGAGGCTGGCATCAGCGGCTTCTTCCAGATTACTGCGAACCTCGATCTCAATGATCCAAACGATGACGGTAAGATTCGTGGCTCGGAGATCATCTCGCTGCTGACCTACAAGGCTCCGGATGGCAATTACTACGGTCCGCTGAACCTCGGAAGCATCACGCTCAAGGGTGAGGTTGGAGCGCGTGCCTACGTTGATTTCTGGGCGCCCTTCAGCTGGTACAACGCGTGGGAGTACGAGTTCTTCCGGATGACACTGTTCGAGAAGACCTTCAGTGCGCCACGGCCTCAGCCTGAACTGGCCAAGGTTAGTAGCGGTGGCGTGTTGTCGCTCAATGCGGGAACTGGCGCGAATGGTCGTGTCTTCGGTTCGACCACGGACGTGGGTGAGGACTTCACGCTCGTGTCGCGACCGGACGGCCGTGTGCAGGTCACCTTCAACAACACGGAGACCACGCAGATCTATTCAGGTGTCACGAGCGTTGAGATCAATGCCGGTAAGGGCAACGATCGCATTGACGCGAGCAAGCTGAATGTTCCGGTCAAACTCTGGGGAGGGGAGGGTGATGATGTGCTAATTGCGGGTACCGCAGGCGGATATCTGGATGGTGGAGATGGCAACGATGAGTTGATCGGCGGTGTCGGCGTGGATATCCTCATTGGGGGTAAGGGAGCCGATCTGCTCGAAGGTGGCGAAGGTGACGACATCCTTGAGGGCGGTGAAGGCCGTGATCAGATCAAGGGCGGCTTTGGACGGGATACTTACAAATTCTCCAACAACTGGGGGGCTGATGTCCTCGAGTTGGTTGGTGATGCGGATCCCGCAAATCTCGATACCCTCGATTTCAGTGGAGCTACCGATGCGCTGAACATTTCGATCGGCAGTCAGCTCAGCAAGATCACTGCAGGCAAAAACTCGCTGACCGCGCAGGATTCCGTGGGTGAGATCCAGCTCATCAAGGGCGGCTCGGGGGGGGACACCGTTAACATCAACGCCAGCACTCCGGCCGGTATAACGATTGACGGTGGTAAAGGCTCCGATACGTACCTGGTCGGCTTCGGCCGGCTCGTGGGAACGGTCAACATTCTCGACACGCAGGGAGGCGTGGGTGACAGCGATACAGTCGTAGCCATCCCTCTCGCGAGTGATCCGATCGGTGTCTTCGACAACAAGCTCACCAGCATGACGAGTAAGACGGTCGAGCAGGTCACATTCGATGGTGGGATCGAGAACCTCACGATCGATGCCGCAAAGAATGTGGTCACAGTTGGTGAGACACTGGACTTCGCTGGTGATGTGCGTCTGAAGGCGCTCACGGCGGTAATTCCGCACGCTGTAAGCGCAAGCTACATCCGCGTTGATTCCATTAACTCCGTCGAAATCGCAGCGGACTTGAACTCCCGCCGGAATGGAAATCTGGAGGTGGTAGTCGCCAAGGGCGATATCCAGATCAACTCCAATGTCCTTTCATCGTCCGGAACTGGCGCGAGTGGTGATGGCAGCGGCGTCGTCCAGCTCATATCCCGTGGTGGTCAGATTAGTGCAGACGGCACGGGTGTCGTTCGTGCAGCCAATGGCTACCTGCTCCTGCTCGGAACCACGGGAAGCATCGGGACAGTTGATTCGCCGATCCTGACCCAGATCAAGACGCTCGCTGCGAATACCACAGGTGACGGCATGGTGAATATTCGTGAGGAGGATGGAATGGTCGTGGAAGAGGTGGCGATCATCAAGGGCATCACCTCCAACGGCGGTGAGATCACGATCACGAACCTCACCAACGAGCTTCGCTTCCAACAGTCGGCCAACGCCAAGGGCGGCGACATGACCTTCACAACGGACCAGATTCAGATCAACGCCGACCTCATCAGTCCTTCAGGAGACCTACAGCTTCAACCAGTCAAAGCCACGACGAGCATCGGTCTCGGCGATGGCATCAGTGCCATATTTAACATGGATACCAGCGAGATCAGCCACATCGTCGATGGCTTCAATACAGTCACCATCGGCCGCGATGACGGCTCCCACCCTATCTACATCGAGGATGTCACCTTCCAGGATCCGACCTTCCTCCAGAACCCGATCCTCGGTGGCCGGATCTATCAGACAGGCCAAATCTCCAGCAATTCGTCGGTAACGGTCATCGGTTCCGGCCATACGATCGAACTCGATACTCAGGATGTTTCCAGCGGGAACATCAACATCCTGGACAGCGCGATCGTGCGGCAGGGTGAGTCGGTTCGCCTCGAGGCGGATAATGGAAACATCAACATCAACTTCGATGTGGATGGCACGATTGGAGGAGCGGGGGAGACGCTGACCCTGAATGCGCCGAACGGGATCATCGTCATCAAGGGCAACATTGGTTCACTTGCCAAACTCGAGAACCTGATCATCGAAAATGCAGCCGCAGTGTACTTCGAGGGCAGCGTGAACGTCGGTACGCTGACCATTCAGAATGCCGGGACGGTACGGATCGATGGTGCAGTAACCGCGGATACCGTGTCGCTGGAAACTGCTGGTTATGTGGATTTCCGTAGCTCCGTTTCTGCCAATGTGGTTCAGACCCAGAACGGTACTGTTGGTACCGCTGTCTTCCAGGGAGCAATCTCTGCTTCTTCGGTGAGCGTGAGCGCGACGACCCTGCTCGACTTCTACCAAGGCGTGAACACGACCGGAAACGTCTCGGCCACGACAACTGGTCTGATGGGCGATATCGTTTTCCGTCAGCAGGTGAATGCCGGTGGTACGATTGCTGTGGGATCGCTCGATGACATTACGTTCTCGGGACCGGTGACTGCGGCAAACGTAACGGTGACATCCGCCAACGACCTTGCCTTCCAGTCCAGTGCGACGATTACGGGAGTTCTGGAGCAGCAGAACGGGACGGGTCTGACGAGCTTCGGTCAGGTCCAGGCAGGCTCGATCGAGCTGCATACAACCAACCTGACGTTCACAAATACTGTTACCGCCATCTCCGGAGGTATTTCGATCGAGGCAGCTCCGAATGGGACCATTCT
>CBINJX010000605.1:0-4140 GCA_966251085.1 uncultured Verrucomicrobiales bacterium | reverse complement strand
GGGACCGTGCACCCTTACCGCCGCGGTGCACGGCGACTGGTGTGTCGCCGCTCCTTGGGATGCCCGGTGTTCGAAGCCCCCCGAATGGTGAATGCAAACGGGGAATGCTCTAACGATAGGGCTCCAGCGACCACCCGTCGTCTGCCGTGAACAAACCGTAGTGCCGCGCCGACAAACAGTCACAGGGCTGCGGCAAAAGGTCGTCGGATGACGATGAGCCGTGGAGTTCCGGCGGCTACCGGTGGTTTCCGCCGCACCAATGGTGGTCGGCGCCGCACAACCAGTGGTCGGCCGCGCACAACTGGTTGCATGTCGCCCCCAAGCAGTTGCCTCGCGAGGGCAACTGGTTGCCTGAGCCGCGCAACTGGTTCCCGCTACTGGGCAACGGGTTGCGGCGACTGGGCAACCAGTTGCCGCCGCCCAGCAACCAGTTGCCCAGGCTGCGCAACAGGTTGCCGGAGCGGAGCAACGGGTTGGTGAAGATGTACGACTATTTGTCGCGCGCGCTCTACTGGTGGTTTTCGGGGCTCCAGAAGAGATCCAGAGGCTACCCTTTGACTGCCCGCTCCGACGCGCTGCGCCAAAGTGGGGTAGACTTGCAGTCAAGCATGGATAACGCGCAAACTCATCTGTGTAGATGAATGATTGTACCCGGCAGATTCCTCTCAGCTTCCGCACTGCGGTCTTTTGTTTCCTCACCGGGGCCGTGCTCAGCATCCCGATTGCGCCATTTCTACAGAATTTGGTTCAGCCGTTCGGATATCTGCCTCTGCACTTCTACCTCTCGGCGCGTGGTGAGGACCTTTATGGCACGATCATTCAGTACCTGTATGTAGGCTGCTTCTTCGCGCTCCCGATCTGGTGTGCCGTCGCTGTGCGAAAATACCCTCCTCTGCCGACTATTGGGTTCATCGCTTTCCTCGTTGTCTTGCTCTTCGGGCTTCTTTTCCCAGCCATCTGAGGCCGCTCAAGTTGGGGGGGCTCTTGCGCAGCTGTAAGCGAAGAGCTGTGCCACATCGGGCTGCTTGGTGGGATTAAACCCGAACGCCGCTTTTGCATTGGTTTTTCTCAGCTCCAACGGAGCGGACAATAACTCAGCCCAGCCCGACAGGGCTGGGAATCTGAAAGATAGCGTTCGCGGTCTGAAGGACCGGGGTAGTTTGCCGGAGTGGAGGCCGAGTACAGGAGAAACTATGGCGGTCCTTCAGACCTCATCCCTTTGTTGCTCCCACCCAGCCCTCAACCGGGCTGGGCTGAGTTATTGGCGGTCCTTCGGACCTGAAAGGCACTTGCCGGGATTCAGCCTCTGCACTTTTCTGTGCGCCGGGAGAAGGCGGTTTCATTCTCTTCAAAGAAGCACCCAACGAGCAGGACGCATGAGGGGAGTAGAGAAAGTCGGTTGATATGGCATGTGATCCCACCCAGCAGGGTCTCCTTTCCGCCGCGCGTGCCTTGTCCCAAGGTGGACATGGCATCATTCTCTACCTGCCCTCCCGGCGGTCGGCGGCGCGACCGCCCTACCGCGCGGGAGCGTCATCGCAAGTCAGTGCTCCATTCCACTCCCTCCACGCCTGCCCGCTCGGATCTGCCGGTGCACGGCTCTCAACTCGACACTCTCAACTATTCACTTCCCGAGAAGTCCACCGCCTCCGTTTTGTAATTTTTACAAGACAAGCAAAATTCGGCAGCTACTATCCCGCGCCTTCTCGCAGCTGCAGCAAGACATCCATGATCTTCCGCGTCGCCCCAGTCGTATCGATCGGGACCCATCTCCGGCCCGTCACGAACGGATATAAAAAGCGGCTGCCCTCCGCAGGAAAGAATCACGTCTCAGCCCTTCGCTGATCGTGCATCACGGCTCCGGCGATCTTCCCGTTCGGCTCGCATCCGCAATCCCATGAGTCAATCCGGCTCTGATCTCTCACGCTACCGGCGGGTGCTGCGCTATGCGAGGCCGTACCGGAAAGGCTGGGCATTTCTCACCCTGGTGGCTCTCCTGAACGTGCCGCTTGCGCTGCTGCAGCCGTGGCCGATGAAGATCGTCGTGGACAACGTTCTCGGTGGCGCGGCATTGCCCGAATGGCTGAGCCGCATTCTGGCTCCGGTGCTGAACGTCAGTGATCCTTACTCCATCCTGGGCTTTGCGGTCGTGGGAAGCCTGGTGCTCTTTGCACTCGCGAGCCTCTCGGAAATCGCGCTCACCTTTGGATGGCTCAAGGTCGGCCAGCGGATGGTGCAGGATTTTTCACGCGAACTCTTCGCCAATGTCCAGCGGCGCTCGATGGTTTTCCACACGCGGAACACCGTGGGCGATCTGATGAACCGGATCGTGTACGACAGCTGGTGCATCAACTCGATCGCCGACACGCTGATGCTCAAGCCGGTGCAGGTGTTTCTCTCGCTGGGTGGGATGATCTGGGTAATGGCGCAGCTCGATGGCGGGCTCACCCTTGCGTCCCTCGTGGTTGCGCCTTTCATGGCCAGTTCCTCGATCCTGCTCGGACGGCCGGTGCGGACGGCCGCGAAGGACAGCCTCGAGAGCGCGGCCCGGATGCAGGCGCATGTGCAGCAGATCCTCAGCGGGCTTCCCGTGGTGCAGGCCTTTGCGCAGGAGGAGCGGGAGCGGCAGCGATTCCTGGAGTTTGCCAATGAAGCCGTCCGCGCGGAGCAGCGGAGTTCTCTGGCGGGAAGTATCTACACCTTCGGCTCCGATCTCATCGTTACGTTAGGCACGGGAGCGATTCTCTGGTTTGGCGCACAGCGGGTTCTCGCCGGTCACATGAGCGTCGGCACACTGCTCGTGTTTCTCGCTTATCTTGCGTCGCTGCTCGTCCAGATGCGGATGATCGCGGATCTCTACCGCATGCTGCAGCGCACCGGGGGGAGCCTGGACCGGGTGATGGAGATCATCGAGAGCCCGCAGGAAGTTCCCGAGCGGCCGGATGCCGTCGCGCTGCCTCCGGTGAAAGGGCACGTGCAGATCTGCGAAGTGAGCTTTGGGTACAAACCCGGCACTCTCAGTCTCGACCGTGTCTCCGTTGAGGCGCGCCCGGGAGACACCGTGGCCGTGGTCGGATCGACCGGCGCGGGGAAGAGCACGCTGGTGAGCCTAGTCGGGCGCTTCATCGATGCGGAGCAGGGGCGTGTGCTGATCGATGGTTATGATGTGCGCGATGTGCAACTGCAGAGCCTCCGCAGCCAGATCGCCGTGGTTCTCCAGGAGCCATTTCTCTCCTCCGGCACCATCGCCGAAAACATCGGCTATGGCCGGCCCGATGCGACACGCGAGGAAATCGAAGCCGCCGCGCGAACCGCGAATGCGCATCAGTTCATCGAGAAACTCCCCGAGGGCTACGACAGCATGTTGGGTGAACGGGGCGCGACCCTCTCGGGAGGGGAACGCCAGCGGCTTTCCATTGCCCGGGCTCTCCTGAAAGATGCGCCCATCCTGATCCTCGACGAGCCGACCAGCGCGCTCGATGCGCAGACGGAGGCGTTGCTGATCGAAGCGCTGGAGCGACTGATGAAAGGGCGCACGACGTTCATCGTGGCGCATCGGCTTTCCACCATTCGCAATGCCAACACGATCGTGGTGATGCAACAGGGCAGGGTGGTCGAGACAGGGCGTCATGAGGATCTGATGGAGCGTCCCGGCGGCATCTACCGGCATCTGTACGAGCTTCAATTCGGCCAATCCGCACATGAGTAGTAAACGCGCCGAACACCTGACCTTCCCTCGGTTGCTCGCATGGGCGCTGCCGTACGCGTTCCGGCGCTGGCCCGAGCTGGCAATCCTGCTGGTGGTAATGGTCGCCACCATTGCGCTGAATGTGCTGCAGCCATGGCCGATGAAGGTGATCGTGGACCACGTGCTGCACGGCAAACCGCTGCGGCCGGAAATCAGCCGTGTGCTCGAACTCCTGCCATACACGGAAACCCGTGAGGGAGTGCTCGGCTGGGCGGTAGCCGGCACGGTGCTTCTCTTTCTCCTGACTTGGCTTCTCAATGTGGTGAACACTTATGTCAGCGCAGGATTCGGGCGCCGCATGGTTTACGATCTCGCCGCGGATGTCTTCTATCACCTCCAGCAGCTCTCGCTCAATTTCCACCGCCGCAATCTGCTCGGTGATACCATCCGCC
>CBINJX010000604.1:0-4154 GCA_966251085.1 uncultured Verrucomicrobiales bacterium | reverse complement strand
TCCCAGCCGCATCCAAAGTCGCAGGAACTGCCTCTCCACCATTGAGGCTTACACTTACAGTCGCCGTCCCGTAATTGTCCGCCACCGTACCCACAACCGTGTACATAGCGTCACGGATCTCTGCTCCGGCGAGCGGTTTGAGCATCTGGAGATCGGGACCTGCAGAGTCGATCTCTCCCTTGAGATTCACCCGGGCAAGCGTTTCGTAGATATCACCGCTCTCGTAATCCACAAACTTAGCGGAGCCACTGACATACACTGTGCGCTCGGAAAGTTCACGGTCGGCAAAACCAACCGTCACGGTCGTAGAGTCATTATACTTAGGGATCTCCTCTCCCTCGAAAGCCAGGTCCTGTACCATCACCTGATAGGAGTCCGGGTCATCCTTGGCGGTGATCGTGATCGTGACTGTTTTTGCATCCCACACCACGCTTACCTTTCCCACCTCCACATCGTCCCATGTCACAGGATCTAATCCCATCAATGGAATGGTGGCAGATGTTTTCCCTGGCCTGTAAGCCGGATCTTCACCAAGGGTCCAATCCCAGATCAGCCCCCCTATATCGATGGACACAAATGTGTCCTCATTGATCGAGCTGAGATCGACACCTTTCATCGAGCAAACCGCCGTAATCTTCAGCGTCGTACGAGGGATTACCTCGTAATCATCGAACTCGGGATATCGGACGATGGTGTCCTCGTAAGTCTCCGCGTAGGTGAATTTCGGAGTAATATCAGTCTCGAAATCCTCAGCTCGCGCAGGCAGGAGGGCAGAAACAAAAACAGCCACAAGAAACAAAAACCGGAAGCGCATACGTAAGAGCGAAACTGATAAAGCACAGGTTGTGCCACGATAATAACGTAATCAGGCCATGAGACTCAGGGGGCAGCAGGCCTGACGATGAGTTCCGAGAACGCCCCTTCCCTCACCGCCTCTTGATCCCCCTCGCGAGCCCATCTACCCTCCCGCCCATGTCAGCCACCCTCACTCCGATGATGCAGCAGTACCAAGGCATCCGGAGGACTCTGCCTGCGGACACCCTGCTGCTTTTTCGCCTGGGAGACTTTTACGAGATGTTCTTTGAGGACGCCAAGGAGGCTTCCACCATCCTCAATGTTGCCCTCACCAAGCGCAATCAGGTGCCGATGTGCGGCATCCCTTTCCACGCCGCGGAGAATTACATCCGCCGCCTGATCAAAGCCGGCCGGCGCGTGGCCATCTGCGATCAGGTATCTGATCCGCAACCCGGGAAGATCGTCCAGCGCGAGATCACCCACATCGTCTCCCCGGGTACAGTCGCGGATCTGCAGATGCTCGACTCGAAGCGAAACAACTTCCTCGCGGCAATCTGCGAGGAGAAGGGACGCTTTGGCTTCGCTTTCCTGGATCTCACCACGGGCGACTTCCGTCTCACCGAACTCGCCGACGAGAAGGAACTCGCTGACGAGCTTGCCCGGGTGCAGCCGACGGAGGTGCTGGTCAGCGAAGAGAAGGCGACGCAGTTCCGGGATCTTCCGGGGGTTGTGAGCCGCGACGGCTACACATTCCTCCTCGATCAGGCGTATTTCACCCTTCGGGAGCACTTCAAGGTACAGTCGCTCGCCGGGTTCGGCTGCGAGGAGATGAAATCTGCCGTCTGTGCCGCGGGCGCCATCGTTCATTACCTCCAGCATGAGCTCCGGCGCTCACTGGGGCACATCAACCGGCTCACCAGTTATCACCGCACGCAGTTTATGATTGTCGATGCGGCGACGCAGGGGAACCTGGAGCTGGTGCAATCCCGGGGCGGGAACAAAGACACTAGTCTCCTTGGCGCGCTCGATCGCACGGTGACCCCGATGGGCGCCCGGAAACTTCGCGACTGGATCCTGCATCCGCTATGCGAGATCCCGCCGCTCATCGCCCGTCAGCAACTCATCGGTGATCTCCTCGCGGAGCCGTATCTCCTGGGAAAACTCCGCGACACGCTGAAATCGATCCGCGACGTGGAGCGCACCGTAGGCCGGCTCACCCAGACCGGAGGAAATGCGCGCGACCTCCTCGTCCTCCGCACCGCCTTGGAACAGGTGCCGCAGCTGCGTCTCGACGTACAAGCCCTCCGGGAAGCAACGAACCGTAACGGCTGTCACGCCGCGCTCGCCCAGGAGGGGGCATTGCCCGAGGATACCATGGCGGCGCAGATCGCCTCGGATCTCCACGAATTGCCGCATGTCGTCGAGCTGCTCACCCGTGCCATCGTCGATGAGCCACCGGCGCTGACCAAGGAAGGCGGCATGATCCGCGACGGGTATTCCCCTGCCCTCGATGAACTCCGGAATGCCGGACGCGAGGGGAAGGACTGGATCGCACAGCTCCAGCAGCGAGCGATCGAGGAGACAGGGATCAAGTCGCTGAAGGTCCGCTACACCTCGGTATTCGGCTATTTCATTGAGGTCACGAAATCGAATCTCAGCTCCGTTCCCGAGAGCTGGCATCGCAAACAGACAGTGGCGAATGGTGAACGGTTCATCACCCCGGAGCTGAAGGAAGTCGAAGCAAAGATCCTCGGAGCCGATGAACGCGCGAAGGCGCTGGAGTACGAGCTGTTCATGCAGATCCGTGACGAGGTGATGACCGATCTCGCGAAGCTGCAGGCCACTGCGAGTGCGGTCGGGACATTGGACGTTCTCTGCTCGCTCGCCGAGACCGCACGGCTCTTCGGCTACTGCCGTCCGGAACTTACCGATAAACTGAATGTGCGGATCGTGGATGGCCGTCACCCGGTCCTCGACCAGGCATTGGTGGAGGAGAA
Organism: uncultured Verrucomicrobiales bacterium; assembly: GCA_966251085.1. Taxonomy (GTDB): domain Bacteria; phylum Verrucomicrobiota; class Verrucomicrobiia; order Chthoniobacterales; family Chthoniobacteraceae; genus CBINJX01. The sequence goes on along the minus strand of CBINJX010000604.1, from coordinate 1,362 downwards.
GTTTGTTCCGAATGACGTGCACCTCGACGGCGACGGCAACCGCCTGGCGATTCTCACGGGGCCGAACATGGCAGGTAAATCGACCTATATCCGTCAGGTCGCTCTGCTCGTACTAATGGCCCAGATCGGCGCATGGATTCCTGCCAAGGAAGCCGAAATCGGCGTGGCGGACCGGATCTTCACCCGAGTCGGTGCGAGTGATGATCTCTCCAAGGGGCAATCGACCTTCATGGTCGAGATGTGCGAGACGGCAAACATTACCAATAACGCCACCGCCCGCTCACTCATCATCCTCGATGAAATCGGCCGCGGCACCTCTACCTTTGACGGCCTCTCCATCGCATGGAGCGTAGCCGAGTATCTCCACGATGAAGTCCGCGCCCGCACTCTCTTCGCGACGCATTATCACGAACTCACCGATCTCGCCCGCACACGGAGCGGCGTAAAGAACTTCAACGTGGCGGTTCGGGAGTGGAACGATCAGATCATCTTTCTTCGCAAGATCATCCCTGGCGGCGCGGACAAGAGCTACGGTATCCAAGTTGCCCGCCTCGGGTCTGCCGACAAAAATCATCGAGCGTTCCAAGGAAATCCTCGCGAACCTGGAACAGCAGGAACTCAACGCCGATGGGCGTCCAACCATCGCTGAGAGCGCTCCCTCGTTGCCGAAGGTCCGCCGTGGATCAAAGGCGCAGCAGAAGGAGGGTGAACCCGAAGCGAAACGCCCGCAAATGACGCTGTTTTAACGCAACAGGAATCCGGCTGTGAACCGTCGCGCCGCTGACCGCCGGATGACCGTTGCGCCATAGAGCTATGCATTTTTGCGCACGCCCATTCTGAAGCCGTAAGATATCATGGAACCCCGCATCACCCTCCTCACCATCGGTGTCTCTGACCTCCCACGTGCAGTCCGCTTTTACCGCGACGGGCTCGGACTTCCTACAACTTACAAAGACGGGGATCCGGTAGCGTTCTTCAATACGAGCGGTACGCGCCTATCCCTTTATCCGCTCAAGGACCTCGTGGCTGACATTTCCTCGGACGTGCAGCCGGCGAAGGGATTCGGCGGAATCACGCTCGCGCACAATGTCCATACCCGAGAGGAAGTCGCAACAGTGCTCGCACAGGCAGAGCGTGCCGGCGGCACGATTGTAAAGCCGGCGCAGGATGCATTCTGGGGCGGACACAGCGGGTACTTCCGGGATCCCGATGGTTACTATTGGGAAGTCGCCTGGAACCCCGGTCTGCCGCTCGGCCCCGATGGCTTCATGAACCTGACCCCATAAGCTGTTGCGGCGCGCACTCCGCGGGAGCTACGGGAGCCACCTCGTCGTCTCTACGGGTCCGGGTAGTGATCTCGCG
>CBINJX010000603.1:0-4187 GCA_966251085.1 uncultured Verrucomicrobiales bacterium | reverse complement strand
TCTCCAAAGTGATCGCGGAGATCTTTGGAGACCGGCCGAGACGCTTTTTTGTGTGCCGAAACCGCTTTGGAGATCCTCGCTGGCTCTTTTGAGGGTGCGCGGGGCTCTCGAAAGTGTTTCCGGGGCTCTCGAAAGATCATTTCTGCCGTTCCATTCACACTTGGGAGTGCAGCCGTCCGGCACCATCAAGAAGCGGCGCTCGGCCGACGCTTTTGAGCGGATGAATTGATCAACTTATTCTTTCGCGGCCCCTTACTTTCCACCCGTACTCTTCAACAACTCCGCCAGATTATACTGCGTGTAGCGCGTCTCACTCGCGACGTTTTTGGAATCTGCATTCGCCACCCAAAAATCGAGCATATCCGGCGCGAAGAGGACGCTGTGGATGTTTGAATTCATGCAGACCGGCTTGGTCATCAGCTCGCGCGCGGAGTCGGCGTCGAATTTGCCGTAGCCATTCTGAACCCGGCGGACGAGTTCCTTGTACCGATCCCCGGCGGAAAGCAGGACCGCATCCTGCACGGGCGTGGGCAGGCGGGGATGCACCTCTCCCGGGCGCACGAGTTCGAAGATCTCCGGTGTTGCGGCAATGCCGACGGCCGTGTGACTCTTCCCGTCGGCAATCACGTAGAAATACTCACAGGTGCGCGGACCGCGGCGCATGATCTCGATCGCCTCCTCCAGCGTACTCGCTTTCTCCATTACCTCCCGCACGAGTTGCGCCATCGGTTTGCCATCCCAATTCCCCTCCCCTTTGCCACCCATTTCACCGATTGAAATGTGTTGGTCGTTCATCGCTGTCACACTGCCGGTGAAACCGGCGTACCCGACATTTACCCACGCATGACCTTCATCGGGTTGATTGACCGTGACCACGGCATTCCCCTCCAGTCCGACCCCGCGGAGATAATCGAGGATGCGCCCATGATAAATCCGGCGACCGTTGGTCGCCTCGCCCATCAGCGCAAAGCCCGAGCAGTGGAATAGTTCAGGGAAGAAGTTTGCGAGCCGCATCTCCTCCTTCTCCAGTCCGGCGGCTGTGGCCATGGCATCCATCTCCCGTAAATACCGGGGATCGATGAAAGGTCCAATGCGTGCGGTGCACTCCCCAAAGAACCAGCGTCCTTTCGCAAACGAACTACCCACTCCGACACCGTAAAGCACATGCTCCACCAGTGAGCGCACCTGCTCTTTCATCAGCGTCCCGTGCTGATCGCCCATCTCTTCCGGAGTACCGCGCAGGAAAAGAACGCGGGTGCCATCGTGTAACTCCAGGCGGCCTTTGCCATGGGTCGCCACCACCGAGCGCTCGCCCGTGACCGGTCCGAGCGGCTTGACATCAAACGTAGCGATCTTCAGTCCGGCATCGAAGAACTTCGTGAGGTGCGAGAGCGCAACCTTCTCCACCTTCGCGCCAAAGTGCGACGGCATCTGCCACCGGCTCTCCGGCACCGCTTCGCCAACCCGCAGCCCCGTGATCGCCAGTGCGGCATCCACCTTCCGGCCATCCTCATACGCCACCTGCAGCGGCCAGCCGTCTTTCTCCCGCACCCGGACGGTAAGAGTCCCGGGCTCTGATTTGAACCAATGGGCGATGATCGGCCACGGTTTGGCGCGCAGGGTATGGCTACGCTCGCCATCGATTACCTCGGTCTCCCCTTTCTCCACGGAAAGCAGCCGGGGAACGATCGATAACAGGAGCCGATTGAACGGCAGCTTGAGCGGCCCCAGTTCGGTGGTATCGATCGAAGTCTCCGGCGCAGCCGCAAACTTCGGGACACCTTTCTCCCCGAGCACACCGAACCCCTTGGCCGGCTGCCAGATCCAGATCTGGTTTCCATTCCGGCCGACCTCGATCGGCTGCCGCTCCACCGTGGTCGAGATCCAGAGCCGGTCCGGGGCGGCAATGGCCACCTCCATCTTCAGCCCTGCAAGCGCCTTCGGCAGCCCCGTCGAACGCACCATCTCGAGTGTGGCGATCGTCCCGTTTGCACGGTCTGTCGCCGGCTCGAAGAGCGCGCTGACGTTGTTCAAGGCCCGCCGCAACTCTCCCTGCGAGCGGGTTTCCGTGAGCGGACTGGCAAGGAGCACCAGAAGGATGAGCAGAGCACCGAGCCCGCCAAAGATCCGTCGGTACCGTCGGCGCCTTTTCTCCGTTTTCTCCATCTTATCCGCGTCTTGCATGTCACTGCTCTGGGAGAGATTCGCGTTCATGGCAATGGGATCGTTTTCCCACAAGGCCCCCGCTGACACCACCTCTGTCTCAGAGCGTAAAGAGATTCCGCCGACGAGAGGACCAAATCGATGCACAAAAGCACACCAGCAGAAGAGGATGCACTCCCATCTGCCCCCTCGATCTTATAATCACCATAACTATCAACTTGCGGGCAATGCGATGTTAAGCAATCGGGGGTAATGGATTACGCTCTGTTTTGCGCTGCCGCGCTCGTACTCTTCGCCGCCTCTCAAGGGTGGGCGTGGCGTGAGTATCGCAACACGCGTATCCTGCTAGGCTGCACCTTGCTGTGCATTGTTGTTCTGGTTGCTGGATGGTTCATCGTGAATTCCGCCGGCCAGCGGGCTCACACCTTTATGGAAGACCTGCTTCGCGGATATGCATCGACTTATGCCACAGAGATGCGGACTCTCGGCCACGGAAAACTGACTCTGGCTACCCCACCCGATGATCCACATTATCTGGCCATCATCGAGGCAGAAAAACGCTGGCTTTCAGCGAACAGGACAATCGCCGATGTTTATACATTCCGTCGGTTAGAAGACGGTAAAATCGTACTGATTGCGGATTCCGAGACAGACTACGATCGAAATGGCCTGCTGGAAGGGAGCCGGGAGCAAAGGACACCAATCGGCGAGATTTACAACGAAGCGACAGGCGTATTGAGGGCAGCCTTCGACGGCAAGGCCGCCTTTGATCGCGAAACTGTTACAGACCGGTGGGGAGTTTGGGTCAGTGCTTACGAGCCGATCTTCAACGATGATGGGAGTGTCGAGTCGGTCCTCGGCGTCGATTTTGAGGCGGACCGGTTTACCTCATTGATCCGGTGGTGGAGATTCACCGCGATGGGATATGTGGCTGTGCTCGTGGGATTGATCTCAGGGGCGAGCACGGTCATCAGCAAGCTCAGCGGAGCCCTGCGCCGAACACGGACAGCTGAACTGGAGCTGACAAAAGCCCGAGATGTCATTCTCCAGAGCGAGACACGTTTCCGCAGCCTGGTGGAGAACGCCAATGAGGCGATCTCGATCTGGGACGAACATGGGAACATCATCCTGAGCACAGCGGCGAGCGAACGTATTCACGGTCATCCATTCACCGCACTGAAGGGGCGCAACGCCGTTGAACTCATTCACGAGGAGGATCGTCCGAAGACGTACGCGATGCTGCAATCTGTGGCAGAAAAGCCCGGAAAGCGGGCAACACTAAGAATCCGGATCCGGCACCGTGACGGCCGCTGGCGTCTCTGTGAAGGAGTGCTCAGCAATTTCCTCCACGACCCGGCACTCAAGGGAATCGTGGTAAACTATCAGGATGTGACGGAGCGCGAGTGGGCCCAGGAGGCATTGCGTCGGTCAGAGGAACGGTACCGTAACGTTTTCGAAGGCGCTCGCGATGCAATCTTTACCCTCTCCCCAGCTGGACTCGTCACCTCTCGCAACTCCGCTGCGGCAGCGATCACGAGGCTATCGGATGACGAGGTCTTGAACTCGTCGTTTGCTCCGTTCATTGCGCAGGAAGACCTGCCTCGCACCAACGAGATGTTCAGTCGCGCAGCGGCAGGCGAACGGTGTGAACCTTTCGAGGCACGGCTGCTCACAAAGGCAGGCACGCTGCACATGGAGTTCAGCCTTACGCCTCAGCTCGAGAATGGGAAAGTGGTCAACATCCTCGGTGTGGGGCGGGATGTAAGTCAAAGACGAGCTCTGGAGGAGCAGCTCCGCCATGCTCAGAAGATGGATTGTGTCGGCCAGCTCGCAGGTGGTGTGGCGCATGATTTCAATAACCTCCTCACGGTGGTGAGCGCCAATGCCTCGATGATCCCTCTGGAACCAGGTGTGACTCCCGCAATCGTGGAGATGGCAACGGAGATCGGTGAGGCTGCGGATCGGGCGGCAAACCTCAACCGCCAGCTCCTCACCTTCAGCCGTCGTCAACTGGTGCAAGCGGA
>CBINJX010000602.1:0-4192 GCA_966251085.1 uncultured Verrucomicrobiales bacterium | reverse complement strand
CCAACGGAGCCGCGGCGTCTCCCGGACGCACCAGGCCGTTCCGGTTCTGACCGCCTAGGTACACGGTACCATCCGGCATGAGCTGGATGATCCCGTGCTCGTCACGCGGGATCAGCGACTTGGCGAGCTTGTTGCACATGTCCATTCCAGGCATCGCCATCGGACTGTCGCTATCGCCTGGAATATAGTGTTGCAGGTGGAGGCTCCAGTTCTCGATCGTTCCGAGACCACTGAGGGTACCCAGGTTGCCACCGTTCCCACCGAGGATTACCGTGGTGCCGTCAGGAAGCGGCGTGGCGTAGTTTTGACGGCCGGGCTGGTAGAGTTTCGCCGTCGAAAGCGTCCAGGCTGGAGCTGGTCCGGGTGTCGGATCCTTCTTCGTCACCTTTTTGCTCATTCCCGCGAAGTTGATAAACTCAATCTCATCGGTCTGCCCACCCTCTGCATGCTGACCACCAAAGTGGGTCAACTTGTGGGACAGGACGTTGCCCTTCTTATCAATTTTCATGATATTGGAGCTACCCGTGAACGCCGTGTGGCTGTTGTCCGCTTCGCTCAGGAGAGTGAGGAATTTGCCCTCGCGGACCGCAGGTTTGTTGACGTCCGGATCCTTCATTGCCCCCTGGACGTCGAGCAGCCACATATTGTGGAAGAAGCGGTCTGGCAGGGAGCTGTTATTAACACCATCTGGCACGTCTTCCAGAATGGCGCCGTCGTTGATGCCAACCTTCCAGTCATTACGCCCGGGACCGGTCTGAACCACGAGACCATTCGGATACCAGCCACCCGTGAAAAGGCGTGCGTTCTCCAGTGCAACCATTGTGTCACGGGTTCCATCATAAACCTCTGGCACGGGTTGCTTCACACGGGTGCCAAGGAAGGTGGAGTCACCACCGCCCTTCATGAAGCCGGAGAGATGGGCAGTCGGCGGCAGGTCGGGATAGAGCTCCGGATTCTGAGCCTTCGCTTCGATGAATGGCCGCATCGCCAGAGTGGATGAAGTCGGGTTGTTTGTCGCCGGCTCCTCCGGGTATTTGGATTCGTCGCGATCCCATCCGGAGTAGATCAGGAGGCGGTTACCAGGGAGAGCGACCTGGCCGGGATACCAGCGGGCGTACCGCATGTCCGATGGAATTCGGCCGGGCTGCGTCACTGTGCCGTTCTTGCCCATCAGGCGGATGTTCTCGTATCCCGGAGTTTGCGAGTAGTTTGGGAAGCCTGGCTCTTCTGGCGGGAGAACGTGCGGATCGCAGTCCGGCAGATAAAACTTGAAGATGTCCGAAGCCGGAAGTCCCGCGGCAGCCAAGCGCTGAATCTCTGCCTGATAGAGGTTTTCGAAGTACGGATCGTTAGGATCCGAGCCGTAGAGATCGCGCATGCACGATATAGGGCGAGGCGCCCACTCTTCGAGATCCGGGTCGAACACCTGGACACGATACATGCCGTTCTGGCTGTTCAAATCGTGACCGCCGGCGAATACCGGACGACCGTCCTCAAGGGTAGCAAAACCGGGGCAGTACATGTCGTAGTATAGGCCCCTGGAAAATCCCATGTTCTTGAATGCGGCGAGGTTAACCTCGGCGTCGGAGTTATCCAGCAAGGCGGCGGAGTGGATTGGTGCCCCGAAATTGTATTTGAAAGCATCGGGGTGGTTCATATCCCACAACTGGGTCAGCTCGCGGGTTTGATCGACACGGATACGCGTCGGTACGCTCTGGCTAACATCGTGGATGATGTTGTAACCGCCGTAGCAGAACTGCTGGAAAGTACGTCGCATCGCCGAGTTAAACTGGTTCGCGCTGCTCGAGAACGCAGTCAGCCCAGTCGAAGGATTGGGATTATCAATCAAGAAGTGAATGACGTCCGGGTTGGCTACTTCGTCCGCGCGATAGGCGGAATGCCGGTGAAACATGAGCATGCCCGGCTTTTGCGCTCCGCGCCTCCAGACAAGCGTGTTATGCACGCTCATCGTGTGCATCGGCAACAGAGGACCAACCACGCCATCCTGGGTCGGGTCAGTCTCAAAATCAGGCAGCAAGCCTGATTGCCCAACTGGGAAAACCTCCGGGAAAATGATATCGCCGTCGTGGGCGTGCAGATTGGGAACTCCCGTCAGAGTAGTCGCAATAGCGGCACTGAGGATGAACTTGGTTACATTGCGCTTTGCCGATTGGCGAGCGCGCTTGCTGCGCTTGATTTTCATTATATCTGGCAACTGGGTGCGGTTACTTAGCAGGTGATAAATGATGCTCTATCGCTGGTCTGAGCGTGCGAATGGCACGTACTTCGCCGCAGTTAGCCACTTCCGTGCCACGGTCTCATCCCCTCGGAAAACCTGTCACGGAGCCATCGACAACTTTCCATTCATCCGCTCCGCCCATTCTAACACAAAGCCAGTTTATTTAGATATAATGATCAATTTTCGATCTTTTTACCCACCGGGCTGTTTTTTTTTGCTCAGAATGAATGAATGTCATTCTGGAAAATCATTCCGAAACCATAAAATCGTTCATCCCAATTTTCGGGACCAACATCGGGCTGCGGGCTGCGGTGTGTGGAATTGCTGGGTTCCCGATAGCCAAAGGAAACACAGGTGATATCCACACCTCCACCACCACTGCCGCAAGTAGTACGGTCAGTGGTTTAAATCGACCAGCATGAGCAAACCACACGAGGCGGTGCCGAGCAGCTCCGCTACGCGTCTCTTTGAAAAAGCTGCGATGGCAGCCAACTTCAATATGCCGGTCCCAGCCCAACCCGTGAAGTCATACCAGCAGGCAAATCCCCCAGTGACTCCCGCTTGCGCAGGATAACCCGCATCGGATTTGAAAAGGAAAACTTGCTTCCCGTGACCTCCACGCGGTCATGGGTCATCGCTCGCTGAATCTCAGACATCGGCTTCCAGATCGCCGCGATCCAGGCGAGCATGAGAAAACCGAAGCCACCGAGGAACTCGTTAGTCCGCTCGCCACGAGAGGCGATCGAGAGCAACGCAGCCATCCCCATGGCAATGTAGAGCACCGGAAGAAAGTGGAACCGATATTCGATCTCCTCCGAATTTTCGAATCTGTCGTAAAGATACGCCATAAGCCTGCCCAAGTTTACGGCCTCGTTGATTCGAGCCCGCCTTAGGATGTATCGATCTAAACCGATTCTCCGAGCGGGGGAGTCTCCTGCCGAAGGCGTATTCCGGATAACGGACCGCTCCAGTAAAAGGTAGGACAAGACCCTAAGGCTTTTCGCCCACGCTCCCGCTACTCTCAGGGGCAGACGTTCTACAAAGTCTGTCTATATGAAAACATGGATCATCTCTTTGGTTAGTGCCACAGCCGCCTTTTTCTACAGCGGCTGCGCAACGGTGACTCCGCCCTTGTTGACCGCCAATACGCCGCAGGAGGAGGTGAGAAATGCGGCGCAGATCATGAGAGATTTCCGCCGCCTGCCGGAGCCGGGCATTCCTGAGGCGGTCCTCCGGAACGCCAGAGGTCTGGCAATTATGGAGGTGGCACGTGGTGGTGCGGGAATCACAGGCCGCGCAGGAAAGGGCATTGTCGTATCCCGGACTGGCCGCGGATGGTCCGGACCGGTCTTCATTGCAACAGGCGGGGTTGGTTTTGGTCCGCAGATTGGCGGCGACGTAACGGAATTTGTTTTGGTGTTGAACACGCGGGAAGCCGTGGAGGCCTTTGCACGCGGCGGAACGGTTCAACTCTCCGGCACACTTTCCGCAGCAGCCGGTCCGGTGGGACGCACGGCGCAGGTCGGCGCAGTTCCCTTTGCCCCGGTCTATACCTACAGCAGAAGCCAGGGACTTTTTGCCGGAGCCTCGATCGGAGGCGCTGCCTTCGTAACACGGCCTGATGCCATTCAAGCCTACTACGGGCGCCCGGTTACACCACGCCAGATCCTCTTCGGTGGTGTGACTCCGCCAGCCGGCAGGTTCATGTTCTAAGAGCCTCACCGAACAGGCTCTTAATCCTGATCTTACTCTTACTCCTACTCTCCACTGCAGGGCAGCTGGAGAGGAAGGACAAGATTAAGAAACTCCCCATCCGGATAACCTCCAAGCCAGCAAATTTCCCCCGCAGCAAAACGCCTCAAGGAGCGGCGACTCGCTTCGCCGCTCCTTGACGGCAATCTGGCGGAGCGTGCGCTCAGCTCTTGCGCTTTTTCGAATCAATGAATTTACGAA
>CBINJX010000601.1:0-4196 GCA_966251085.1 uncultured Verrucomicrobiales bacterium | reverse complement strand
GCCCCGTTTGTCGGCGTGAGGGAGTCGAATCTAACACTCCTTGAATCCAGTCCGTCCCCTTGATCCTTCACTGAATGGCGTTACCCTCGGTCGGGCTGGACTGGATTACTGCCGGTCCTGTGGACCTTGAGAGGGAGCAACTCAAACGTCTCCCGCAACTCAGTGAGGCAGATCCTCCACCTTCTCCTCCGGCGGTTTGGGCCGGAAGAGGCGCTTGGAGATCACCTCGTGCAGCTTGCGCAGCGGCCAGAAGACTGCATCCAGGATGCCTGCGAAACCTCGCATCAACGGAACACTGACAGCCACGACGGGTGTCAATGCCTTCTGCACCACTGAAGAGCGCTCGTAGAAGATGGTCAGCGCTGTGATGATCACAATCCCGATGAACTTCTGCCAGGAATGGACATGGAAGCCGAAAATCATCTCGGCCAGCAGGATAAAGCCGACATACCCCACCAGGAGGAACGCAGTCTTTGCCAGAATCGGGAATTTCTCCAGGAGCCTCAGGCAGTAGCCTGCCAACAAGCGGAGAGTCAGGATGCCAATGAAGACCCCCGCATAAACCACCCACATTTTATAGTTCCCCTGCTCATCCTTTGGCGCCATCGCCACGGCGGCGATCACGTTGTCGATACTGAGGGTAAGGTCCATCAACTCGATCTGCACGACAGTCATCAGCAGACCGGGTTTCTTCTTCATCTTCGCCTCGTCGTGCTCATCTTCATCCGCCTTGGTGAGGTGGGAGCACATCAACCAGATCAGGTAAGCGGCACCAAAGAGGGTTACCCAGCGATTGGCCGCAATCCATGCGGCAATCACGAGTACGATACCGCGGAAGACATAGGCTCCGATGATACCGAGCCGGAGGGCCATCACCTTCTGTTTTCCCGGGAGATGGGACGCCATTGCGGCGATGGCGAGCGCATTGTCCACGGAGAGCAGTCCCTCGATGAGGATCAGCGAGATAATGACTGGTAGGGCTTCGATGATTTCGGCGCCGGAGATCATGAGAAAAGAGGGGCTTCCCTACTGCCGGATGGCGGAGTGCGCGAGGAAAAACTCGTTGACGCCCGAAAAGGGCGGCAGGTAGCTTTCCAACCCGTTTAGAGCAGAACATTTCCACAAAAAATTCGCTGCCTGCGTTGTGTTTCGGCGAAAAACCACCCGGTTTGAGCCCCTGCAACGCGGGCGTTTTTATCTATGGCTGAAGAACTTTCTTACGTGCTCGTCACGCCGCACTCGATCCGTAAGTCACGGACGGGCGGCATCATCTCGCGACTCATTTCCCGCACCGGCCTCGAACTCGTTGCCGCGCGGATGTTCACTCCGAGCCAGGAACTGGTGGAGAAGTATGCCGAAACGCTGGTGACGGATCCGGATCCGCGTCACCGCGAAATGCAGGAGCACATCAAGCAGTATGTGCTGGCGAATTTCACAACGAAGAATGGCGGCACGAAGCCTCGCGTTCTCCTGCTGGTCTTCAAGGGTGAAGATGCCGTAGCGAAGATCCGCCACACGGTCGGGCACATCCTCAATGAACGCGCCAGCGGTGAGACAATCCGTGATACCTACGGCGACTACGTCACGGACGCGAATGGCAATGTTACCTACTTCGAGCCGGCTACCCTGGCTCCACCAGACGCAGACAGCGCCGCACGAGACCTGAAGCTCTGGGCTGCATATTCCGACACGGACGGCGGTCTTCTGGACGACGCGATCGAGTTCCCTGCGGGAACACAGGTCGAGAAGTCGCTGGTTCTGATCAAGCCGGACAACTTCCGCTTCCCGAATGCCCGTCCGGGCGGCGTCATCGACGTCTTCTCCCGCACTGGTCTTTATATCATTGCCTTCAAGGTGCACCGCATGAGCGTCGCCCAGGCAGAAGAGTTCTATGGTCCTGTACTCGAAGTACTTCAGGACAAACTCCGCGGCCGCTCCGGCGAGCAGGCACGCAAGGCGATCGAGAAGGAACTCGGAATGCCGTTCTCCAGCGAGGTGGAGGCGAAGCTGGGTGACGTGCTCGGACCGATCGTCGGCCGCGACAACTGGGAGCAGATCGTGAAGTTCATGGCCGGCAACCGCCCGAGCGAGTGCCCGGCTGAGAAGCGCCACGAACCCGGCACAGAGAAGTGCATTGCTCTCGTTTATCAGGGTGTGGATGCCGTCCGGAAGATCCGTGAGGTCCTCGGGCCGACCGATCCTTCCAAGGCGCCTCCGGGATCGATCCGCCGTGAATTCGGCCAGACAATCATGGTCAACGCTGCTCATGCCTCCGATTCCGCGGAGAATGCCCAGCGTGAAATGGGAATCGTCAACATCACAGAGAACAACCTGAAGCCGCTCATCGAGTCCTGGTATTCGAAATAAAAAGCGGCCCTTTCATCAGAAACTAGAAATCTAGAAAGCAGTAATCCCATGGACCTCGCTCAACGCGCCACGATCTTGACTCCCTCGCTTACCCTGAGCATCGACTCGAAAGCCAAGGCCATGAAGGCTGAAGGCATCGACGTGTGTGGCTTTGGCGCTGGCGAGCCGGACTTCGATACCCCCGAGCATATCAAGGCGGCAGCGATGGCATCGCTGGATGCCGGTTTCACGAAGTACACTCCTTCGAGCGGCACCCCGGAGCTGCGCCAGGCGATCTCGGACAAGTTCAAGGCGGACAATGGTTTGGACTACAAGTCGAGCCAGATCATCGTCTCCAATGGCGCGAAGCATTCCTGCTACAATGCAATCCTCGCCACCTGCCAGCCAGGTGACGAAGTGATCATTCCCGCTCCCTATTGGCTGAGCTATCCGGAGATGGTCCGCCTCGCCGGCGCCGAGCCGGTCTTCGTGCAGACGAAGGAAGAGAACGGCTGGAAGATGACAGCTGAGGAGTTCCAGGACGCGATGACACCGCGCACCAAGATGGTGATCATCAACTCCCCGGGTAACCCGACCGGTTCGGTCTATTCCCGCGAGGAACTCGAGGCGCTGGTGGAAGTCGCTACGGAAGAGGAGATTCTGATCCTCTCCGACGAAATCTACGAGAAGCTCACCTACGAGGGTGCGGAGCACGTCAGCGTCGCTTCCCTCTCGCAGGATGCCTACAACCTGACGATCACGATCAACGGCTTCTCGAAAGCCTACGCGATGACCGGATGGCGTTTGGGCTACCTCGGTGCGCCGGAGCCGATCGCAAAGGCAATCGACGCAATCCAGAGCCACAGCACTTCGAATCCGTGCTCCTTCTCCCAGATGGGCGCACTCGCCGCGCTGAAGGGTGATCAGGCTCCGGTGGAAGACATGCGCGCGGAATTTGATCTCCGCCGCCAGTATATGCTGAATCGTTTGAAGAGCATTCCTCGGCTTACTGTAGTGGATCCGAAGGGTGCCTTTTACGTTCTCGCGAACGTCTCCCAGCTGGGCCTGAATTCGACCAACTTCGCAGAGCGTCTACTCTCGAAGCATCACGTAGCGGTGGTGCCCGGCGTCGCATTCGGCGATGACCGCACCGTCCGCCTCTCGTATGCGACGAGCATGGATGTCATCAAGAAGGGTCTGGATCGGATCGAAGAGTTCTGCCGCACGCTGTAAGGCGAAGCGAATAATACAGCAACATTGACAAACGCATCGCAGGGGAGTTCCCTTGCGATGCGTTTTCGTTTTCCCCCGAACGAGTGAACACAGCCGACTATCCTTTCATAGGATTGCTGGAACCTCATCTAGCTCAACTGGATGAGGAGCCGACTGCTACTCAGCAGAGGGCGCTACATTCTCCCCCGTGACACTCCTCCGGTCATGACTTTCCCCCACCATGACTCCCCCAATCCACAACGTTACCGTTCTCGGCGGTGGCAGTGCTGGCTTTATTGCTGCGCTGACCCTTAAGCGGAAAATCCCAGAGCTCAACATCTCCGTAATACGCAGCCCGGATATCGGCGTAATCGGCGTTGGCGAAGGCACCACACCGTTCTTTCCGCTGCATCTATTTCAGTACCTCGGACTCGATCCCGGACAGTTCTACCGGGAAGCTCAACCAACTTGGAAACTTGGGATCCGCTTTCTCTGGGGACCGCGCCCGGAGTTCTTTTATACCTTCACGAACCAGTTCGACAGCCGTTGGAACGATCTATCCCGCTCGCACGGCTATTACTGTGACGAGGAGTGTTGCGATGTCGATCTGGCAACGGCTTTGATCCGCTCCGGAAAGG
>CBINJX010000600.1:0-4204 GCA_966251085.1 uncultured Verrucomicrobiales bacterium | reverse complement strand
CCCGATAACCTTCCCCCTGGGCGTGGCAGGAATTCTTAGAGGATGGGAAAGAGCGAAAACACTCGATCGAGCCGGCCAGTTAGTTTCTTGCTCCTAGCGACCGCGCCGATGCGAAGGTTCTCCTCTACTGTTAGATGAGGAAAGATCTCCCGTCCTTGGGGTACATACCCCACTCCGCAGCGTGCACGCTCAGCAGGAGCTAGGGAGGTAAGGTCCTTCCCATCCAAATTTACTTCGCCACGAGTAGATTTAAGGAGGCCGACTGCAGTTTTGAGTGTGGTGGTCTTCCCGACACCGTTTCGTCCCATCAGACAGACGACGCTACGGGCAGGCACTTCGAGATTCACACCTCGGAGGATATGAGATCCGCCGATGGAGACTTCCAGGTTGGAGAGCTTCAGCATGACTTGGAAAGCATTGTGGGCCTGCGATTGTCCGGTATTTGAAAGATGACTGCTCGACAGCACGCCGAGCCCGTGCACACGCATGTTACTATCTTGTGTGCCGCATCAGTGCGCATGCTTCCTCCCCAGATAGACTTCGATCACCTTCTCATTCGCCTGCACCTGATCCACGGGGCCTTCGCATAACACGCTGCCTTGGTGCAATACGGTTACCTTTCTCCCAGCGGAGATCTGTCGTACGAAGACCATATCGTGCTCGATGACGACGATCGTGTGCTTCCCAGCAAGTGAAAGCAGCAGCTCACCCGTTTTTGCGGTCTCCTCGTCGGTCATTCCCGCCGCCGGCTCGTCCACGAGCAGCAGCTTCGCATTCTGGGCGAGCAGCATGCCAATCTCCAGCCACTGCTTCTGTCCGTGGGCTAAAGCACCGGCTTTCCACTCAGCCTTATCCGCAAGGTTTACCGTACGTAGGATTTCGTGAATCCGATCAACCTGCGTAGGGGTAACCCTTGAGAAGAGGCTCGCCCAGACGCCGCGCTTTCCTTCCAGGCTCAGCAGCAGGTTCTCGAAGACGGTGTGCTCCGCGTACACGGTTGGTGTCTGGAACTTCCGTCCAATCCCGAGTCGATAGATCTCGTCGGCAGTCTTCCGGGTCAGATCGTGCTTGTCGTCAAAGGTGATGCTGCCGGCGTCCGGCTTGGTTCGGCCGGTGATCAGGTCGAGGAAAGTGGTCTTTCCCGCGCCGTTCGGACCGATCACCGTACGCAGCTCTCCTTCATCGAGATAAAAGGAGAGATCGCGAATGGCTTGGAAACCGGAGAACGATTTGTTGATCCCCTCCGCGGCAAGAAGAAATGGGCGTTGGCTCATGGGGCGTTGCGAATGACTGTCTGGGGTTCAGGCGCAGTAGTGGTGGCTGTAGCTGCGGCTGTTGCCGGTGCAGGAATTGACGCATCCGGGGGGTGATGGGAGAGGCGCGCCTGAATTCTCTTCCGAATCCATGCGGTAAGATCGGTGACGCCACCGACGATGCCTTTCGGCAGAAAGAGCACCACGAGGATGAACATTCCTCCGAGCAGGATCAGCCACAGATCCGGAAACGCACGGGTTGCCCAACTCTTCATTGCGTTCACACTGACCGCTCCCACGATTGGACCAATCAAAGTGCCGCGTCCGCCAACCGCCACCCAGACCACCGCCTCCAGCGATTTGTCCGGAGTCATTTCGCTCGGGTTGATAATACCGACTTGCGGGACATAAAGAGCGCCGCCGAGGCTGGCGATCACTGCGCTGAGGACAAAGATGAACAGCTTGTAACGCACCACTGGGTAACCGCTGAACAGCACCCGATTCTCTCCATCCCGGATCGCCTGCTGCACCAGTCCGAACTTCGTCTGAGTCAGCCAGCGGCATCCGACATAGACACCCACCAGCAGCACGGCCGTGGCGATGAATAGCCAACGCTGTGTCGTGGCCTCACGGATATCCGCTCCAAGGAGGAATTTGAAGTCCGTGAAGCCGTTGTTTCCGCCCATGATCATGTCATTGCGGAAGAACATCAGCGCCGCACCGTAGGTGAGCGCCTGGGTCAGGATGGAGAAATAGACGCCCTTGATCCGGGACCTGAACGCCAGGAAACCGAAGACCAGAGCAAGCAGGCCGGGGACGAGCAGCACCATGAGCGCCGCGAACCCGAAGGATTGAAATGGTTTCCAGAACCACGGCAGAAACGTGTGCCCCAGGAACACCATGAAGTCAGGAAGATCGCTCTTATACTGCCCCAGCTTTCCGATCATCAGCATCAGGTGCATGCCGAGCATGTACCCGCCGAGCGCAAAGAAGAGTGCCTGTCCCAGGGAGAGTAGCCCGGTGTAGCCCCAAAGCACGTCCACGGAGATCGCCAGCACTGCATAGCAGAGATATTTGCCCCAGAGATTCAGCGAGAAGTTGCTGATCACTCCAGCGGCATTGAGCGCAGGGAAAATGACGATGAGGAACAGCGCGACTACGCCGACGATGTTCAGTTCCGTTTTTGAAAAGCTTCGATTCGTCATTTTAGCTCTCGAGGTTGCGGCTCTTGGTGACGAACAAGCCCGCTGGTTTCCACTGCAGGAAGAGGATGATTGCGCCGAGCACGAGGATCTTGCCCAGCACCGGGTTGAGCAGGATTTGCTGCAGCGATTGATCGACCACGCCAATTCCGACTGCACTGATCACGGTGCCAGCCAGATTGCCCACGCCACCGACCACGACCGTCATGAAGGAATCGACGATATAACTCTGGCCGAGGCTGGGGCCCACATTGCCGATCTGTGACAGGAAGGCCCCGGCCAGGCCAGCCAACCCTGAACCAAACGCAAAAGTCAGCATATTCACCCGCTCCGTGCGGACCCCCATGCACGCTGCCATCGAACGGTTCTGCATCACCGCGCGAATGAGCAGGCCCAGAGGCGTCTTGTTGAGGATCGCCCACGTGCCGACGATGATCACGACGGCAAAACCGATGACAAACACCCGGTTCCAGCCAAGGATCACGTCAAACACCGTCCAGTTCCCCGAGAGCCACGAGGGTGAGTACACCTGCACGTTATTGGCACCGAAGATCAAGCGGAAGAGCTGCTGGAGAACCAGCGAGACGCCCCAGGTCGCCAGCAGCGACTCGAGCGGGCGACGATAGAGGAATTGAATGATCCCGCGTTCCAGGGCGATGCCCACGAGTGCTGCCGCGAGGAATCCCACGGGAAGGGCGACAAGGAAGTAGCCGTCGTACAACGCGCCGCCTGCGTTGATACCCGGGATCCAGATCTGGAATCCAAACGGCGAAAGCGACATCCCCGAGCCAAAGATATTCTGAACGATATAGGTCGCGTAAGCGCCGACGGCGATCAGTTCACCGTGGGCCATGTTGATTACCCCCATCAGACCGAAAGTGATCGCGAGGCCGATCGCAACCACCAGCAGCACGCTCCCGAGCGAGAGACCGCGGAAGAGGGTGCCGAGAAAGTTTACCAGCTTCGTGTGACGTTCGATCGCGGCGAGCGCTTTCGTCGCGGCGGCGGTGACAGCTGGATCCTGTGCTGCCGAGCTGGGCGTCAGTAGCGCCTTGAGAAAATCGACGCTCATCATGGAACCCATCTCTCCAAGTTCCTTTGCTGCACTCGCCTGCACTTTCGGGTCCTCGCTCTTGAGCTGAATCAGCGCGATCGATTCACGGAGCGCCTTCTGTACTGAAGAATCCGACTCCACCTTTTGCCTCGCCTGCAGGGCCGGCAGGCGTGCCGGGTTCTGCTCCATGCCGAGTTTGCCGACTGCGTTCTTGCGGGAATTCACGTCCGGCGCAGAGAGCATTGCCAGATCGAGCACGCTTTTCATTGCCTTACGCAGATTCGAGTCCGTATCGGCAGCCGTTAGATCCGTCACCATCAGGCGAACTGGCTCACCTTTTTCGTCCTTGAGCGGTTCACCG
This sequence comes from uncultured Verrucomicrobiales bacterium, assembly GCA_966251085.1. Classification (GTDB taxonomy): domain Bacteria; phylum Verrucomicrobiota; class Verrucomicrobiia; order Chthoniobacterales; family Chthoniobacteraceae; genus CBINJX01. Next base: position 334 of record CBINJX010000600.1, on the reverse strand, counting down.
GTATCGATCCGCCGTGCGAGCTGTTTGCCTTCGGCATCCTGCGCCTCCTCGAGCATCACGGGAATCCGCTCCAGGACTGCGTCGTCACCCTCGCCAACTTCCTTGTCGAAATAGTAGATGCTGCCCTCACGCCATGCCGTGAGTAGCAGTCGGGTTTCCTCCGTGGCGTGATTCGCCAGCGTGGATACAAGATTTGCCTGCTGTTCGGAATCTTCTGCGACGAGCGCCTTGGCGATAATCTGGCGGGGAATTTCCGCCGCGCTGGCGGTGAATGAAAGGCAAAGCAACGTAGCTATAGCAAAGAGAGCTAAAGCCGCGGCCCGGGGCTTACAGG
>CBINJX010000599.1:0-4208 GCA_966251085.1 uncultured Verrucomicrobiales bacterium | reverse complement strand
AGATCACGCGCCGATCAGCCCACCGCTCACGTACGAAGGTTCGGCACTCACAATTCCACGCATTCTCTGCGCAGGCACACTGATCTCCCTCCAAAGCGGTGCCTCGCGGAGCTCGCCACCGCACTCCATAGGCGCCCCGTCTGGCGGGGCGAATTTAGGATTAGTCCACGTACGCCATCTCGTTCGTGAATAGCAGTGCCTGTGCATACTGCTCCCACGCTGTGAGCGGCTTGCGCTCGACGAACTCACCTTCATTCATGATGGCGCGACTGCCATCGCGGCGGCGGTTGTTTTTCGGCTTCGGAACATTCTTCTTCTTCTTCTTCATCGCGCGCTTTGCCTTCTTGGCACTCACAGCGGCTTTGCCATCGAGGGAAGCGAACTGGACAGACGCTTCGTCTGCGTCCTCCGCATCCACGCTGGTCAGGAACTCCTGAGCAAACGCGACTTCATTCTTCCGTGGCTCACGCTGGAAGAGCAGCTGATAGAGCGCACGGACACGTCCCGCATCATCGGTCGCATCGGTGAACTCGGGCCGGCTCACAGCCTTGCGGGCGACGTCCACGCACATCGGACTGTTCATGAAGAAGAGCGCCTGCTGCGGGACGATGGTGGTGGCGCGTTTCGAGTTGGTCATCTCCGGATCGGAGAAGTCGAACTGCGCCATCAGCTCCGGCAGATTGCCGCGATCGATGTATCCATAAACCGAGCGGCGATAGGAGTACGGTTCGTCGGTGAGATTGATCGGCTTTCCGCCTAACGTGCGTTCCAGCTTGCCGGAGAAGGCGAGCATCGAGTCGCGGATCGCCTCGAAGTCGAGCCTGCGAATATTCGCGCGCCAGAGAAGACGGTTTTCCGGGTCTTTCAGCGCATACTCCGCATTCGTGTCGCTGCTCTGCTGATAGGCCGAGGAGAGCATGATGAGGCGGTGGATCTTCTTGATCGACCAGCCTTCCTCCATGAACCGGGCGGCGAGGTAATCGAGCAATTCCGGATGACTCGGCGGTTCACTCTGCACGCCGAGGTCATCGAGCGTGCGGACGAAGCCTTCACCAAAGTGGCGCATCCAGATCCGATTGATCATCACACGCGCCGTGAGCGGGTTCTCCTTACTGGCGATCGCCTGGGCGAGTTCCAGCCGGCCGCTGCCGTTGGTGAACGGTTTGCGGTCTTTTCCGGAGATGATCTCCAGATAACGGCGAGGCACGATTTCGCCGCGGCTTTGCGCTTCACCTCGAATGAAGATCGGAGAGTTTCTCGGCTGCGGCGCGTCCGTGAGCACCATCGCTCTCGCGGGTGCGCCGGGATGCGTGAGCTTCAGCTCGTTGATCTCGGCGAAGGCAAATGCATTCATCCCCCGGTTGTTCCGGAAGGGCAGTTGGGGAATCGCTGCAAGAAGCGCATCGGTAGTGAGCTGTGATGCCGGCTCGATGGAGAGAGGAGTCTGGATCAGACGCGCGAGTTCCGCATCAAATCCTTCCACGGTCTCACTTGTTGCGGTGCGGCATGCTTCCAGATATTTGCGCGCGGGTTCCTCGATGCCGACAAAGAGCTTGGCATAGATTTCCACCACCTCCTTCAGGGACTGAGGCTGGCTGTTGCTGAAGGAGGCCTTTACCAGCTCATTTACCCGGCCTCTTCTTCCCATGCCCTTGCCGGTGGCGATCTCCTGCACCACACCCTTGGCGCGCTCCGCGAATTTCTCCTCGGGTAGTTCACCGAAGCGGAAGAAGACCCCCAGTACCGGATCATCACGCCGGATGGATCGCGCAATCCTACGCACGAGATCTTCATCGAGCTTGTGCTCACGCATAATCCGGTTGCGCTCCTTCACCTGCTCATTGGTCGTCACCCTGCGACCACCACGGGTCAGCTTCGCTGCCATGAGATAAGGCGCGGTCTTGGAGCGGAACTCACCCAGCCACTGCTCCATCATTCCATAGTATTTATCCCGGTTCTTCTGCTCGAGAGCCTCCAGCTTTTTCTCGAAGTCGCGGAGCTGAGGATCATCGGGAGTGTGGCTGAGCAGTGGCTTCTCTTTCGGCTCCACGGATGAAGCAAAGATACCGTGCAATGAGTAGAAGTCAGCCGTGGGGATTGGATCGAAGGTATGATCGTGGCACCGGGCGCAGCTGACCGTCAGTGCCTGGGTAGCTTTGGTCAGTGTATCGATCCGCTCGTTGATCGTGTCGTGGATGTTGCGGAAACGCTGGCCGACCGTGAGAAAACCGAGCGCTGCAAGACGGGTGCGATCCTTTTCAATGTCAGGCAGTTTATCCGCAGCGATTTGTTCGAGGAGAAACTGATCGTACGGTTTATCCTCGTTGAACGCTTGGATGACGTAATCGCGGTAGGTCCAGGCGTAAGGATAACGGTATTCCTCACGCAGGTTGCGCTCGCCGCCGGTCGTGTCGGAGTAGCGGGCGGAATCCAGCCAATAACGGCCCCAGCGCTCGCCGTAATGGGGCGAGGCCAGAAGGCGATCCACCACCTTGGCAAATGCATCGGGTGATGTGTCTTCGATGAATGCCTTGAGTTCCTCCGGGGTCGGAGGCAGCCCGGTAAGATCGTAAGTTGCGCGGCGCAGTAGCGTTTCCTTGGAGGCAAGTGCGGCGGGTTTCATGCCGTTCGCCTCGAGCTTGGCCAGAATGAAGGAGTCCACCGGTGTCTTGCCCCAGCCGTTGGTCTTCGGCTCCGGCACCGTTGGTTTCTTGACCTGCTGAAAAGCCCAGTGCTCGCGAGCTTTGTCGTTGAGACCGCTCAGGCGCACCGATCCTTTGCCATCGCCTTTGCGCGGATCGGGCGCGCCCATCTTCACCCAGGTGGTGAGGTCGGCGATTTGCTGGTCGGTCAGCTTCTCGCCTTTAGGCGGCATCTGCAGATCGGCGTCATGATAACCGATTGCGGTGATGAGCAGGCTTTTGTCCGGATCACCGGGAACGATCGCCGGACCGGTATCCCCGCCTTTTGCCCATCCTTCGCGGGTATCCAGCGTCAGACCACCCTTTGCTTTGCCTTCGTGCACGGAGTGGCACTTGTAACACGTCTCCGCGAGAAGCGGGCGGACCTTGGCTTCGAAGAAAGCGAGCTGTTCTTTGGTCGGCTCAGCGGCGAAAGCCGGAGCCACGGCCGCGAGTAGCACGGCAGCGGGAAAAAGGGATCGGATGCTCATGGCACGAAATGCGTGAACGGGTCAGGCGATGATGTCCTTCACCACGTTGCCGTAGTTATCTGTCAGGCGAAAATCGCGACCGTTATAGCGATAGGTCAGCCTGGTGTGATCGAACCCGAGCAGCGCCAGGATCGTGGCATGCAGGTCGTGAATATGGACCCGGTTCTCGGCGGCACGTGCGCCGAATTCATCCGTGGCACCATAAACAGTTCCGCCTTTCACTCCGCCACCGGCGAGCCAGCAGCACATCGCGCGGCTGTTATGATCACGGCCAGGATTCTCGTTTCCATTTCTATCACGAGTGACTGTGCGGCCGAATTCGCCACCCCAGATCACCAGCGTGTCCTCCAGCATACCGCGCTGCTTGAGGTCGGTGAGCAACGCCGCTGCGGGCTGATCGATCTCACCAGCTCTGCGAGTGAGGTTTTGCTCCAGTGCATTGTGATGATCCCACCCACCAGCTGAGACCTGCACGAAACGGACGCCGCGCTCTACCAGGCGACGGGCCACGAGCATTTTCGCTCCCATCTCTGTCGGGCCATAGAGATTACGGATGTGCTGCGGCTCCTTGGAAATATCGAAGACATCCGTCGCTTCGGTCTGCATCTTGAAAGCCATCTCAAACGACTCGATGCGCGACTCGAGCTGCTCGTCCTTGTGCAGACGTTCAGCGTGGAGTGCATTCAGCTTGTGCGCGAGATCGAGCTGGCGACGCTGATCCTGCATATCGGTGAACTGGTTGCGAATATTCAGCAGCACCTGATCGAGCCGCATCCGGCTCGAATAGTTCACGTTCACTCCCTGGTAGATGCTCGGCAGGAATGAAGATTGCCGGAAGTCGGCTCGGCCGCCGAGTGTGATGAACCCGGGCATATTCTGGTTTTCAGAACCGAGACCGTAAAGAACCCAGGACCCCATGCTCGGTTTCGGAAGCTGGAGCGAACCGGTGTTCATGAACCGCTGCGCCACCTCATGCGCGGGAACGTCCGTCCAGAGAGAGCGCACGATCGCCATGTCGTCCACGCACTCGCCGAGC
>CBINJX010000598.1:0-4209 GCA_966251085.1 uncultured Verrucomicrobiales bacterium | reverse complement strand
TAGTAGAGAGGTTTCTCGCCAAAGCGATCACGAGCGAGGATCAGCTTCTTCTTTCGAGTATCCCAAAGGGCGATCGCGAACATCCCGTTGAGATGTTCGACAAAGGCCTCGCCATACTCATCGTAGAGGTGAGGAATGATCTCGGTGTCGCAATGTTTTAGCAATCGATGCCCGCGACTTTCGAGTTCGGTGCGTTTCTCCACGTGATCGAATAGTTCACCATTGAACACCACCCAAATGCTTTCGTCCTCGTTCGTTACCGGCTGTTGCCCGTCGGCAAGTCCCACAATGCTGAGTCGCCGTGATCCCAATGCGATCCCCGGGCGCGCCAGATATCCCTCCTCGTCCGGTCCTCGATGGACGAGCGCGCGTGTCATTCTCTCGGGAAGACCTTCAGGTACTGGCTGTTGGCCGGATAAATCGATAATTCCTGCGATGCCGCACATGGTAATGTTCCACTAGATCGCGGCAGACTCCTTTAGCAACCGCCTTTCCCTCAACGTATTTAGCTTTTCTTGAACCTCGGAGAAGAGCAAGGATTCCGGTCAATGCACGCTGGCTGCATTCAGCGTCGCTGCGGAATCGTATGCAGCGGGCGTTTCCCCCTCTGCCAGTGAACTCCCCCTTCAGTTCAAGAGCCGTAAAACCACCACCTAGAACAATCGTGCTCTGCTCGAGTCACGTGATTATCTCTTATGCCTAAAGACCGCATTGCCATCATTGGAATCGGCTGCCGCTTCCCCGGCGGGGTAAATGACACTGAAAGTTTTTGGAAATTGCTGCAGGAGGGGCGTGAGGCGGTCAGCGAGGTTCCAGCCGATCGATGGAATGTGGAGCGGTTCTATGATGCGGAATCTGGAATCGTCGGAAAGTCGATCGCCAAACGTGGTGGCTTTGTCGATGGCCTCGACCAATTCGATCCGCAGTTCTTCGGAATTTCACCGCGCGAAGCGCCCTATGTAGATCCCCAGCAACGGCTGCTCCTGGAAACCGCGTGGGAGGCCATCGAGGATGCTGGTATCATCCTCGATTTCGAGAAGGGCACCGACATCGGTGTTTTCGTCGGTATTTCGCACAACGACTACCAGATCATTCAGGGGACCCCATGGGACTCCAGTGGTATCACCCCGCATTCGCCGACAGGGAGTGCTCATAGCATCGCTGCGAACCGGATTTCTTATAGCCTGAATCTGCGCGGGCCTAGCGTGGCAATGGATACAGCGTGCTCCTCCGCTCTGACGGCGGTACATGCGGCCTGTGATCATATCTTGGCTGGGCGCGGGGATACCGCGCTGGCTGGTGGTGTGACGGTGATGATCACCCCGGGCGGTTTCATCGGGTTCTCCCAGGCTTCCATGCTTTCACCCGAAGGACGCTGCGCGGCTTTTGACGCATCCGCGAGCGGTTTCGTCCGCGGTGAAGGGGCGGGCATGGTGTTGCTCAAGCGTCTCTCAAAGGCGCTGGAAGACGGGGATCCGATCCACGGCGTAATCGTCGGTACGTCGCTGAATCAGGACGGTCATACCAACGGTATCTCGCTTCCAAGCCCCGAGGCGCAGGCACAGCTCGTTCTCGATGCCTGTAAAGATGCGGGAGTGAAGCCTTCGCAGATCGGGTTCGTGGAGGCGCATGGCACCGGCACTGCCGTAGGAGATCCGATCGAAGCCCACGCACTCGCGGAAGCGCTCTGTCAGGATCGGCCGGAAGATGCTCCGCTGCCTATCGGGTCGGTGAAAACAAACCTGGGGCACCTCGAAACGGCTGCCGGAATTGCCGGATTGGTGAAAGCGGTGCTGGTCCTCAAGCACCGGCAGATTCCGGCGAGTCTCCATTTCAAGACGCCGAGCCCACATATTGATTTCAAGGCGCTGAAGCTCCGCGTGCCAACTTCGCTCGAGCCTTTCCCGGAGACCGATGGGGAGCGGATGGTCGGCGTGAATTCCTTCGGTTTCGGTGGCGCGAACGCGCACGTGATCGTTGCCGAGGCGCCAGCCCGGCCGCATCCGCCAAAGCCTCGCGCACACAAGGAGCGCGCATGGCCGGTGACGCTTTCGGCACGCTCGGAGGAGGCTCTGCGGGGAAACGCCCTTCGCCTGGCATCCTGGTTGTCGGATCATCAGAACCTCAACGGCAGCTCACCGCTGCTGCCTGATCTCGTCTATACGTTAGGCGCACGCCGGAATCATCATGCGTACCGGGTGACGATCGTCGCCAAGTCGATGCCGGAACTGATCCAGAAGCTGGATGCGTTTGCGATCAAACAGGACGAAGCGACCGTACGTACCTCATTCACGCCGCGCCCGGAGCATCCGCCTCGGATCGCTTTTGTGATGAGCGGTCAGGGACCTCAGTGGTGGGGCATGGGGCGTGAGTTGATGCAGCACGAACCGGTGTTCCGCGACATCATCGAGCGCTGCGATGCGGCAATGCGTCCGTGGGCGCGGTTCTCCCTTCTGGAGGAACTCAGTCGGACTGAGGAAACCTCTCAGATGCACCGGACCGAAATTGCCCAGCCGGCGATCTTTGCAATGCAGATCGGCTTGGCCGAACTTTGGAAGTCGTGGGGCGTGCAGCCCGCTGCGATTGTTGGTCACAGCGTGGGTGAAATCGCCGCTGCCTGTGTGGCGGGAATTTTCAGCTTGGAAGAAGGCGCACGCGTAATCGCGCTCCGCGCCCGGTTTATGGATGGTTGTGCACGCGGTGAGGGAACGATGTTGGCTGTGGGCCTTGGAGAAGAAGAGACACGGGCATTGATTGTGAAACATGATCGGACGGTCACGATCGCTGCGTTCAACGGCCCTCGCTCCCTGACCCTCGCGGGACCGAAAATTTCGCTGGAAGCCATTGCTGGAGAATTGGAGTCCCAGGGAGTGTTTGCCCGGTTTGTGAAAGTGGATCACCCGTTCCATCATCCGCTGATGGCGCCCGCCTCGCTGGAGCTGGAGAAGGCGCTGGCCGATCTCAAGCCGCAGGGGGAGACGGTGCCATTCTTCAGCACCGTCACGGGCGACCGCTGCTCGGGCGAGGATTGTGTGGCCGTACATTGGGGACGCGGTGTGCGTCAGCCCGTGCGGTTTGCACCGGCGGTTTCCGCACTCGCGGATTTCGGTGTTGATATCTGGCTGGAACTCAGTGCGCATCCCGCCCTCGTCCATTCGATCCAGGAATGCCTGGGGGCAAAGGGAACAAAAGCTCCCGTGGTTTCCTCCACACGTCGCGAGCGCGAGCAGGAGTGTGTGCTGGAGACCGCGATGGATCTTCACCGTGCCGGTGTAACGCTCAACTTCGCTGCCATGACGCCCTCTCGGCGTCTGCTCTCCCTGCCTACCTACGCATGGGACAAGAGCCGCTGGTGGAGTGAATCAAGTGACTGGCGCGAGGGACGGTTGGCGCCCGGTGGCAAGGGGCTCATTGACATGAAGCTGCCTCGCGCAACGCCGACGTGGATTGCGCGGATCGATAGCCGCCACATGGCATTCCTCAAGGATCACAAGGTGGAGAACCACGTGATCTTCCCGGCTGCGGCATTCGTGGAACTCGTCCTCGAAGCCGGCGCACAATTGTTCGAGGGGCGCCCTTTTGCGATTGAGGATTTCGAGATTCGGAAACCTCTCATTTTCCCTGAACAGGGAACGGGCGTGACTCTCGAGATTACCTACGAACCGAATGAGCGTACCTTCACGGTTCAAAGCCGCTTTGAGCAGGGAGCTTCATGGTCCCTGCACGTAGTGGGATCGATGCGGAGTGAGCGTATTGAATCCAGCTTCGCTTCCTCAACCCTGGAGGAAGCGACGGTCCCCGGACTGGAGCCGGTGGAAACCGATGGGTTCTATCAGTACATGAGCGACCTCGGACTCCGCTATGGAGAAGAATTCCGGCCGATTCGCGAACTGGCGGCGGGCGCTGGAAGATCTGCAGGGCGTGTCACTCTCACTGAAACGAGCGCAAAGCGGGCCGACGAATATCGTGTTCACCCTGTACTCTTCGATGGCGCTCTGCAGGTGTTCTCCGCTGGTGCTGCAACCGTTGAAGACAAACGGTCGCGGATGAAACTGCCGGTGCGTTTCAACCGCATCCTGTTCCTGGGCACACCTGGAGCCTCGACGCAGGTTCGTGCCGGAGTCCTGGAGTGCAACGATGAGTTCGTCGAGGGGCGGATTGCCTTATACGACGAGACTGGCAAGCCGTGCGTGCTCATTGATGGCTTCC